>JBDGVS010000007.1:0-22753 GCA_039585535.1 Gemmatimonadota bacterium
GAGCCAGGAGGGGCGAGCGGGTCTCGGTGTACCCGAATCGATCCGTAATGAGGATGTACTCGCCAGCCTCGGGCGGTGTGATCACGAAGCGACCCGCCGAATCAGAGAGGGCTCGCAGTCGTTCCTCGCCGGTTCGGGCGATGAGTGCGACGACCACTCCGCCAACGGGCTCCTCGTTGATCTGATCGAGGACCCTTCCCAGGATGGTCTGGCCTTCTGCATATGCCGCAGGCCACAGGGTGAAGAGGCCACCCCACAGGAGCATCGTATGGATCAGAGTCGGTCGATTCATCGATCGACTGTACGCTGGCCGAGGCGAGGGATGTCCGTAATCAAGATGCGGACATCACGCCCCGGCTTACGGCTACTGCGCTCCCGCCGACGCGCACCGCGCTCGTATCTCCTCCGGCCCGGTCCGCTTCCACGTACAGGAGACTTGGGCGCCCGATCTCGATCCCCTGCTCGACGGTCCATGAAAGTGCCGCCTCCTGGCTCCCGTCCACATTGGAGAGGTAGCCCCCGAGCGCCGCGGCAGCCGATCCGGTCGCAGGATCCTCGGGCACCCCCGAACCCGGAGCGAACATTCGGACGTGCACGTCTACGTCCGGGCCCTCCCCCTCCATGCAGACGATGTACACGTGGTGGGCCCACGCATTCGCGAGCATCCGCTGCCAGCGGGCCGTGTCGAGCACGCTGCGGCGAACCGCGTCGAGCGTACGCACGGGGATGACGAAGTACTCCAGGCCACACGAGACCATCTCGGGAGCGAGTGGGTTGCCCCTGGGACCAACGCCGCCGATGTCGGCCTCGGTAAGGCCGATCATCATGGCGAGCTCGCCGGCTTCGTGAGGCGATGGACGGTGCTCTGGGAGGAGGGCCGTTGTGAATCGGGCGAAGACGGGTCGCCCCGCTTCGAAGCGGACGACCACAGGCACGGGCCCCACGTTCTCCTCGAGCACCAGGGTGGTCTCGCCGGCTCCGGAGGCGTCGAGCGCGTCGCCCAGTGTGCCCGCCGCGAACGCCTCCGTCGCGAGGAAGATCGCGCTCCCGACGGTGGGGTGTCCGGCGAACGGGACCTCGCGGCCAGGGGTGAAGATTCGCACGCGGGCCGAGCCGTCGGGCGTCTCGGCAGGGCCCAGAAAGACCGTCTCCGACAGGTTCATCTCGAGAGCGATCCGCTGCATCAGCTCCGTTGAGAGGAGGGTGGCGTCTGGGAAGACTCCGAGCGGGTTACCACCGAACGTTCGATCCGTGAATACGTCGAGTGTGTGGAAGGGGAGGTCCATTGGATCATCCAGGTCGAGCGGTTGCGGGTGGTGGAGTGAGGTGCGCAACGTGTCGGTCGTCGGGGCCGTCCGGCAACCTGAAGCAAGTGTCCTCGAGAGGCCTATGAAGACCATCGGTGTGATCTCTGATACGCACGGACTCCTGCGCGACGAAGCCGTGGCCGAGTTGGCCGATGCCGAGCTGATCATTCATGCCGGCGACGTAGGGTCGCCGGAAATCCTTGCTCGGCTCAGGGAGATCGCACCCGTCTTCCCGGTACGGGGAAACACCGACCACGGCGCCTTCGGGGCGATGCTCCCGGTCACGGAGGTGGTGACTCTCGCAGCGGGGGCGTCCGGAACGGAGTCCGTCCTCGCGTACGTGCTCCACGACATCGCCGACCTCGACCTCGATCCGGCCCCTGCCGGCTTCTCGGTCGTCGTGTATGGCCATTCACACCAGCCTGCGATCGAATGGCGGGGTGGCGTCCTCTATTTCAATCCCGGTGCCGCCGGCCATCGACGCTTCGACCTCCCCATCACGGTAGGAATGCTCCGAGTCGCCGACGATGGCAGCGTCGAGGCCGAGATCGTAGATCTTGCTCCAGACGACACATGATGTGGGGTCAGCGGAGCCCCATGGTTTCGGGCGGGATTTCTTCCGCCTACCGTGAAGTCGGCTCTCCATTGAACGGAGGGCCGCTCGACCTTCTCGACGCGGAGTACTCATGACCTACCTGCGCATCGCTTGCCTCGCGATTGTGATCGTGGGAATCGGATTGATCGTGTCGGCTGCGCCGGCCCTGGCCCAGGAGGCGGGTGTCGCAGGCCTCTGGCAGCTCGAGGTGACGACGGATCAGGGGATCACGCATCCCACCGTCTCCTTCGAACAGAATGGCGGGACGTTGACGGGGGATTACTCGTCTGAGGCGCTCGGCGAGAGGCGCATCCGGGGTACGGTCGACGGCGAGACCGTGATGTGGTCGTTCTCGGCGAACCTCCAGGGGCAGGACATTCCGGTCCAGTACCGTGGGAGCCTGGCGGGAGACGGTACGATATCGGGCACCGTCGACATCGCGGGTGGCATGATGACGGGCTCCTTCACTGCGTACCGGCCCGATGCCTGAGTCGAGGAGACCCATCGCCTCTCGACTCCGGTGGGGAACCGACCGTGCGATCGTGGACTTCTTCCATCGACGCCTCACTCTGCCAGGAACACGATGACCACGCTGACCGAGCAGTTGGCTACCCTCCGTGCCGAGAAAGACGCCGCGCGTCCGCCGGAATACACCGCCATCATGAACCGGGGGACTGCGGAGCTCGTGGCTAGCGACATTCTCGCCGGAGTGCCGAAGGTGGGTGATCGTGCACCGATCTTCGCGCGTCCAGATCTCGACGGTAAGACGGTTCGGCTTCGGACCCTGAACAAGCAAGGTCCGGTGATCGTCAGCTTCTTCCGCGGCCGTTGGTGACCCTACTGTCGTCTTGAGCAGGCTGCTCTCCAGGCTCTCCTCCCCGACTTTCACGCCCTCGGGGCGACGCTCGTCACTCTTTCTCCCCAACTCGCCGAGTTCTCCCGAGCGTGGGTGGATGAGGACGGCATCGAATTCGACGTTCTGACCGACTTCGGCCTCGGCGTGGCTCGTGACTACGGCCTTCCGTTCCGGCTCTCGGCGGATCTCGAGAAGCTCTACACGGACGTCCTCAAGATCGATCTCGTCCGCTTCAATGGCGATGAGTCCTGGGAGCTACCCATCCCGGCCACCTTCGTGATCGACGGGGAAGGGACGATCGTCTACGCTGCCGCAGACCCTGACTACACGCGTCGTCCGGAGCCGTCCGAGGTCCTGGCCGCGATCCCCTAGGGCGAAACTCCTGCGTGGTCGTATCGTCAGGGAGTCTGGTTCGACGACCCCGATCGGGATGAGTCATGGCGAGCATGGAAGCGTATCCGATGCCCGAGCGACTGGCGCGGGCACACGCGTGGGCTCGGCGGCAGCCATGGCTCGGCAGGTTCACGCTCATGAACCGCCTCCTGCTCGCAATGGCGTTCTTGCCTACCGGCCTCGTGAAGGCGACGGGTCAGCGCTTCACGACGCTACCGATCGAGAACCCCGTGGGCTTCTTCTTCGAGGCCATGTTTCAGACCGGGCCGTTCTGGCACTTCATCGGTGTCACGCAGATGGCTGCGGCCATACTCCTCCTGATCCCGGCGACGGCGACCCTCGGCGCCGTGCTCTTCCTGCCGATCGGGCTGTCCATCTTCCTGATCACCTGGGGTGTGGGTTTTCAGGGCACCGTGTACATCACCTTCGGGATGCTCCTCTCGGTGATCTACCTGATCTGCTGGGACGGAGACCGTATCTGGGCAGGCGCGAGTATACTGCTGGGGCGCCGTGATGCGGGCGGCCTGCTCGGCGGGGCAGGGCTGCTGGAGAAGGCCGGTTGGCTCTGCGGGGGGCTGAGCGGCGTTGGGCTCTTCACGGTCGTGAGGGGCTTTCTCCCTTCGACGTGGATGCGTGGACTGCTTATCGCCGGAGTCGTCTCGCTGCTCATGGTCATCGTAGGAGGTGCTGTGACGCTCTTTCGACCGGGTCGCCCGAAAGAAGATCTCTGAGTGGGGCGAGACCTTCGCGCTCGGACACCACCCTCTGCCCTCGCGACGTAAGGCCACGTACGAGGTGTCGCACAGCCGGGCCTGCGCGCATGTTGGCGCGATGATTTCGACGATTAGAAGACTCTCCCGGCTCCGTGCGCTAACCGCGCTCTGTTCCCTCCTGCTCGCGGCGGGCGCATGCGACGACGAGCCCCGTTACGACGTCATCATTCGAGGCGGCACCATCGTCGATGGGACCGGTCAGGCCTCGTTCGTGGGCGATGTTGCGGTGCGGGGTGAGTACGTCGTGCGCGTCGGGGATCTCTCGGAGAGTCGAGGCTACGACGAGATCGACGCCACCGGACTCTTCGTCACCCCCGGTTTCATCAACCTGCACAGCCACGACCGCCTCGATGCGGCACCCACCGCAGTCAATCTGCTGAGCCAGGGCGTCACGACGATCATCCTGAATGCTGACGGAGGGGGTCCCCTCGACATCTCGGCGCAGCTCGCGGATGCCGAGGCGGCAGGCCTCGCCGTGAATATCGGCCCCACGATCGGATTCAATTCGGCGTGGACTACCGTGAATGGACAACAGGAGACCCGTCCGTCGGAGGGCCAGATTGAGGCGATTCGGGCGATCGTGGAGGCCGGACTCGAGGCTGGCGCCTGGGGCGTGTCGGCCGGACTCGACTACAAGCCGACGTACTACTCGCGCACGGACGAAGTCGTGGCCGCGCTGTCCGATATGGGACGGTGGCGCACGATCTTCACGAACCACGACCGGCTCACCCCGGAGTCCGGGTACAGCTCCTTCGTGGGCATGCAAGAGACGATCGAAATCGGTGAGGCGACCGGTCTCATGCCTGTCCTCACCCACATGAAGATTCAGGGACGGGAGCAGGGTTCGGCGGACGCGGTGCTCGGCATGATGTCCGACGCGGCCGAGCGGGGCGTGTACACGGCGGCTGATGTGTACCCGTATCTCGCAGGCCAGACATCGCTCGCAGCACTGATTGTTCCGGGATGGGCGCAGGCGGGCGGAGTCGACGCCATGCGCGAACGCTTCGGGAGTGCCGACCAGAGGGCGCGCATCGTTTCGGAGTCCAACGAGGCGATCGAAGCGCGCTTCGGAGGGCCGGGCGGAGTTTTTCTTCCCGCGACCCAGCGCGAACTCACGGACCTGATGGCAGAGATGGGCGCGGCCTCTGGCGGCGAGGCGGTCGTTCGTATTCTGGAAGAGGACTCGCCCTCGGCGATTCTCCGCTTCGGAAGCGAGGAGGACCTGGCCGCGATCATGGCGTACCCGACGTCCTCGATCGGATGTGACTGCGATCCGGCGGACGGTCGGATCGGCCATCCGAGGGGGTACGGCACGTTCCCCCGGGCCCTCGGCCGCTATGTCCGTGAGCTCGGGGTTCTGACGTGGGAAGATGCGATTCGGAAGATGACGGCGCTGCCGGCCGCGACGATCGGGATGGTCGATCGAGGCATCATCGCGCCGGGTATGGTTGCGGACCTCGTGGTCTTCGACCCGGCAACCATCATCGATCGTGCGACGTTCCTGGAACCGGACCTCCCCTCGGAGGGAGTCCACCACGTCATGCTGGCGGGGGAGTGGGGCTTCCGGGACGGCGTTGCGACCGACGTCCGCGCTGGCCGTTCGCTCGTGAGGTCGACGAACATGCCGGCTCGACCGGATCGTACGGGGGCGGTGCAGCGTCTCGCTTTCGTGGGGTCGTTCTCAGGCGAGGACGGCGCCATGCTCGAGGCCCGGATCGACCTCGAGCAGGCCGGGGGTCAGGGCGGCGCAGTGGGTGGCTTCCAGGTGACAGCGGTCTCGGGAGGCTATTCCTTCGCACCCTCGGCGATCGGCGTGCTCCAGACGGCCCCCGGCTGGGCCAGCGTGACGGGGACGGTGGTTCTTCCTTCCCTCGGAGAACGGGTGTTCCTTCTCATCGTCGACACGCTCGATCCCAACGCGCTCGATGCCGGAACCACGATCGTACTGGAAATCGAGGGAATGGAGCCGATTCGTAGCCGGAGCCCGAACGTTGCCTCGGTGACGCGCTAGCGCGTCAGCCGTCGACTCACCCCTCCGAAGGTGCCTCACCGATCGAGCCACGGAGCCGCTCGATGATCTCCTCCATCTGACGCTCGCGCGTTCGTGCCCAATTCGGCAACGAGAGCCGCGATGCTGCGAAGAAGGCCGTCCCGATGATGGCCATCGGCACGATGTTCGGGCCAGGGATCGACACTCCGAGCCACGCCGTAGCGAGGCCTACGACCGAATAGGCCATCATTCCCGCTCCCACGCCCATGTAGGGCATCGCGTTGCCCTTGAACGTTTTCAGTCGGAGACGCTGGCCCGACGGGGTGGGCTCGAGGAGCGCCTGAAGATTGCTGTTGGTCCACTGACGGAAGGCGCCCTCGTCCCGGATCTTTCCCTTCGCGTTGAAGGTCATGCGCAGATCCACGACGAGTTGATTCCACTCGTCATCCGAAAGCGGACGAGGGAGGTCGACACTCCGACCCACTCCTATCGTGGTCCCCAGGAAGGTCCGGTGAGCCGAGTCGTCCGGGCCCGACCGATCGAGACTCGCGGCGGCCCGAGTGATCAAATCCTTCGGGATCCCGACCTCATCGCCGATGTCCTGTAACTCGCTCAGCGTCATACCGGTCGAAGACCCCGATCCCACGGAACGTTCTCCGGGCTCGGTCTCGGTCGCGCGATCGAGGATCTCGGCTACCTCGTCTTCGGAGTATCGGCGCTCGCTCATGCTCACTGTCGTCGGATGATGTTGACATCGTCCCGCGGGTTGCGGGCATTCCTACTACGAAACAACGGGCTTTGTCTTCAAAGTCGACTCGGCGCGTCGATCAGTCGATTCCCGTCTTCAGGGGTGTAGACGGCGTAGTTGAACCCCGGCGCGATACAGAAGCTCCCCACCTCTCCCGCCTTCGAGAGCGCCAGAAAACCCACCTGGATGTCTCGCCAGTCGGGGTTCTTCTCGATCACGCGCTCCACCGCGAGTTCGCACGCCTCGGCGGGACTGTGGCCCTGTCGCATCAGCTCGACAACGAGAAAGCACCCGACGGCTCGTATGACGGCTTCTCCCCATCCCGTCGCGGTCGCACCCCCGACCTCGTTATCGACGTAGAGCCCCGCGCCGATGATCGGAGAGTCACCGACTCGACCGTGGTACTTGAAGGCCGCTCCGCTCGTCGTGCAGGCCCCGGACAGATTCCCGGACTGGTCCACGGCGAGCATCCCGATCGTATCGTGGTTGTCGATCCCGATATGCGGGGTCCTTTCGCCGTTCTCGGCTTTCCACGTCTCCCACCCTTCTCGTGCTCGGTCTGTGAGAAGATTCTGCCGCTCGAAGCCGTTCTCGACCGCGAAGTCGAGCGCTCCATCGCCCACGAGCATGACATGCGGCGTCTTCTCCATGACCTGACGGGCGACGGAGATGGGGTGGAGGATCTCCTGGAGAAAGGCGACCGAGCCACACCGACCCCGTTCGTCCATGATGCAGGCGTCGAGCGTGACATGGCCGTAGCGGTCGGGCCACCCGCCGTACCCAACCGACGTCACATCGGGATCTGCCTCGGGAATGCGAACTCCAGCCTCGACGGCGTCGAGCGCACTGCCGCCTCCGGTCAGGATGGGCCACGCTGCATCGTTGGCGGCCAGTCCGTGATCCCATGTGGACAATGCGACGGGCCGGACGTCCTCCTGAACAGAGGAGGACGTGTCGCCCGCGGGGGCGCACCCCTCCAGTAGCACAGGCGCCCCGGCGGCGCCGAGCACGGACGTCTTCAGAAAGGTGCGGCGATCGGTCATGCTTGATTCACAGTGGAACAGCGGGAATGATGGGACGGGACGTTACCGGTGGCGCGTAGAGCGCGGCAAGCCAGGGAGAGGGGATGAGCATGCTGCAGAAGGTCGTCCGCCGAGTGCGGGGCTTGCTCGGGGTCGGACTCACCTGGGGGACGCTGTGGGGGGGGATCGGCGCGGGACTTGGCTTCGTCCTGGGGCTCATCAACCCGGCTGTGTGGGCTTTCGACAACCCGGTTGCCTTGTGGGGTCTGGGCATGGCCGCCTACGGCTTCGTCTCCGGGATCGGCTTTGGCACACTGCTGTCGCTGGGAGAGGGAAGCAAGCTGTTGCGGGACCTCTCGCTCAAGAGGGTCGCGATGTGGGGCATTCTCGGGTCGGCTGCGGTGCCGCTCCTCTTCTTACCCTTCTTCGAGGTCGGTACCACGATCCTGGACATCGCTGGCGCGATGGGAGTGACGGCCATGCTCGGCGGGACGTTCGCACCGGGCGCGGTGGCGATGGCTCGGCGAGCCGAACTCGCTGCTCCTGACGAGGTCGGGCTGCTGGACGAGGGGATGTGACAGATACCGTACGGACCGGATTCGCAGGACTGATGAGGGTCGCCGTCATGGCTCTAGTCCTCGGCCTGGGGCAGATCACGGGTGTCGACGCCGAGGAGATCCGCGGCCGGATCGTCGACTCCGAGAACGGGGCGCCAGTGGCGCTCGCCGTGGAGGCCGGGGGCGTCTACGCCGTCGACGTCGAGATGCGCCCCGAGCCGTTTCGGCTCGATCCACTCGAGGTCGTGGTGCGGAATGAGGAGCCGATTCGTTACCTGACGCTCGAGTTCGGAATGAACCCCCACCACTTCACCGGATTTCGTGCGATTCAAGGTGCCCAACTCGAGAAGGCGAAGGTTCGTGCGGTCGATAACACCCACTTCCTGCGCTTCCTCTACATTCCGGTACCGCATGGTTTCGATGTGTGCGTGGGTTCATTCGGGATGGATCTTCCGGAGCGCGGTGTCGGAGACGCGGGCGGTGAGCGCCCGTGTGGTCAGCTCTTTTTGAACGGGATCCAGTGCCGCAACGAGCACATCGAAGAGATCTCCACGGAGACGGTCGCCGTCGTGGTGACCCTTCCGGGACAGCTTCGCCTCTTCACCAGAGAATTCGATTGGACGTTCAACCGTGCCGGATACGCGGGATCATGCTGAGGCCCCGCGCGATCGGAGCCAGCCTCGTTGCCTCCCTGCTGGCGGCCGCGCCGGTCTCGGCGCAGAGCCTCGACATCCTGCTCACCAATGACGACGGCTACGAGGCGCCTGGCATTACGACGCTGGCCTCCGCCTTGGAGGCCGCTGGGCATTCCGTGACGATCGTCGCTCCGTTGGACAACCGGAGTGGGAGCGGAATGAGCATGACGACGGAGGGTACGATCGACTATTACCAGCAGGAGCCGGGGATCTGGGCGATCGATGGCACCCCCTCCGATGCGGTCACTCTCGGTCTGGTTCACGTCCTTCGGAACAACCCTCCCGACCTGGTGATCTCGGGCGCGAACTTCGGTCACAATGTTGGCGCGAACCTCGGATCGTCCGGCACCGTCGGCGCTGCCGTCACGGCTGCGCGGGCCGGCGTACCGGCCATCTCAGTCTCCGTGGCCATCGACATGGGCGAAGCTGACCGGACGACTCCGTTCCCGAGCACGGTCGACGCCTTCGAACCGGCTGCGGCCTTCGTGGTCGAGCTGGTACGGCAGCTGGCGGAGACGGGGGGGACGGGACTGCTGCCCCCTCGGGTGATCCTCAACGTGAATTACCCGGCCGTGGGCGGTGACGAGCCCGCCGGCGTGCGCTTCGCCACAGTCTCTTCCCTGCGGGGCTTTCGACAGCTGTTCGCCGTAGCCGGTGACACCGGGCCGGCACGAGTCGAGACGGTCCCGGGAAATGCCGATCGTGCCGAGGAGGGTTCGGATCTCGCATTGGTCACGGACGGCTTCGTGACGATCAGTGTTCTCGACGGGAACTGGGACGCCGGCTCGGCGAGCTGGGAGCCGCTGCTCGAACGCCTGATCATCGAGCGATAGACATTGGGACCGCTTCTCGAAACCGAACGTCTGATCCTTCGGGAGATTTCCGAAAGGGACTTCGACGCGGTGCACGCCTACGCCTCTGATCCCGAGGTCGTCGAGTACGTCCCCTGGGGCCCCAATACACCGCAGGACACACACGACTTCCTGGCACGCACGATGACGCAGGCCGTAGCCGAGCCGCGGCTCGACTACGTGTTCGCGGTCGAATCGAAGGATTCCCCCGGGATGCTCGGGAGCGTCGGGCTCTATATCCGTCCTGGGGATCAGGACCAGGCGATGCTCGGGTACGCCTACGGACGCAACGCGTGGGGTCGAGGAATCGCGACGGAGGCAGGGCTCGTCATGGTCGCCATGGGCTTCGACGTGCTGGGCCTTCGACGAATCTGGGCGGCCTGCGATCCGGAGAATACCGGCTCACGTCGGGTGCTGGAGAAGGTCGGAATGCAGGTGGAAGGGTTGCTCCGCAGCGACATGGTCATCCGAGGGGACGTGAGAGACAATCTCCTCTGGGGTATACTTGAGCGCGATTGGCGGGAACTGACGGAGGACGGGACGCCGTGATGCGTCCCATTACGAGGAGCTACGAATGACGAAGAGCCTTGAATGGCGGTACCACCGCCCTGGCTGAACGAGTTGTAAACGCACGCAAGAGTTTCTTGCGCAGAACGGGATCGAAGACGGTGAAGTACAGAGCACCGGCAAGAATCCGATCGAAGGGCCAGACGCACTCTCAGTTCTGAGTGGCGTCCGGTATCTCCACGTTGCGAAGGGCAAGAAGATCGAAGTCTTCGATCTTTCGGAGGATCGCCCGAGTGACGACGAATTGCTCGGCATGCTTCTCGGACGGTCCGGGAAGCTTCGGGCCCCCGCTCTGCGGACGGGTGATCGCCTTGTGGTAGGGTTCAACCAGGACCTCTTGGCGTCTACGCTGCTGTGATCTTTGTGGCGGTTCAAGCGTTCAGCAAGGCGAGAGTGATGCTGATCGCGGCCGGCCTGGTCGCGTTCGCCGGAGTCGCTCGGCCGGCTGGTGCTCAGAGCGACGTTGGCGAGCTGCGGGGTCTGATCGAGGGGGCTCAGGCCGAGCCGGGGGATGATGGACTCGGGGCCCTCACGCTCGAGCAGCTGATGGTTGAACTGGGTGTCCCCGGTGTGAGCATCGCGGTGTTTCGCGACTTCGAGATCCACTGGGCGCGGGCCTACGGCATCGCCGACGTGGACGCTCAGAGCCGGGTGGATACGGAGACGCTTTTCCAGGCGGCCTCCATCAGCAAGCCGGTTGCTGCCATGGCGGCGCTTCGTGCGGTCCAGGACGGCCTCTTTTCGCTCGACGACGACATCAACTCGATTCTTAAGTAGTGGTCGCTCGACGGGGAGGGATACACCAGGGAACGGCCCGTGACTCCCCGCGGACTGACCAGCCACACGTCCGGTCTGGGCGATGGCTTCGGCTTTCCGGGATACGACCCGGAGTCTCCGGTTCCGACCGCTCTGCAGGTATTGGAGAGCGACCCTCTCTCGAACGTCGGCCCCGTATTCATGGAACGTGCGCCGATGACGTTCTACGAGTACTCCGGGGGTGGCGTCACGGTGATGCAGCAGGCGCTCGCCGATGTTCGCGGGCGCCCTTTCGAGGATATCCTGCGCGCAGATGTCCTGGAGCCGATCGGCATGACCCGTAGCACGTACGTGCAGCCGCTGCCCGACAGCCTCGACAGGAATGCTGCGCGGGCGCACGATCGGGACGGAGAACCGATGGGGCCGAAGTGGCACGTCTACCCCGAACAGGCCGCAGCCGGGCTGTGGACGACTCCAACGGATCTGGCCCGCTTCGCGATCGAGGTGCAGAGGTCGGTTCGTGGTGAGTCGAACCGGGTGCTGGATCGTGCTCATGCGCGCGAAATGATCACACCCGTAGGGGTGGGTTCGTATGCGGTCGGCTTTTCTGTGGCACAGAGAGGGGAAGGCTGGTACTTCGCCCACGGCGGGAGCAACTGGGGCTTCCGCGCGAACGTGATCGCTCACGTGGCCAAGGGGTACGGCGTGGCAATCATGACGAACGCAGATCGAGGCTCCGCGTTGATCGGAGAAGTTCAGCGCCGGGTGGAGCGCGCATACGAGTGGGACTCGGTCGCAGAGCCCGTGAGGCGTGGCTCCCGAGAGTAGCGGCGGGTGAGGTGCGCGCATGCGAACCGACGGAGGGGCACTCGATGACGAGCGTGGAGGTGGGACCGTGGCGGCGGGAGTGGACTCGGATGTTCGAGGTCGCGCGTGGTCGGCTCGCGACGGTATTCGACGGGACCCGCCACATGATCGAACACATCGGTAGCACCTCGGTCGACGGTCTGGCTGCCAAGCCGATCATCGACGTCCTGGTCGGGGTCGAGAGGCTCGAAGAGGTAGAGACACGCATCACGGCGCTCGAAGGGCTCGGGTACGAGTACGTGCCGGAGTACGAGTCGGAGATTCCGGATCGGAGATACTTCAGGCGCCCCCGGGTACGCCCCCGGACATTTCACGTGCACTGTGTGAAGCGCGGCGGACCTTTGTGGACGCAGCACGTGGCCTTTCGGGACTACCTTCGAGCGCGACCAGCTCGTGCTCAGGAGTACCAGCTGCTCAAGCAACGACTCGCCGTGAGGCACGCGTTCGACCGTACGGCCTACCAGGAAGGGAAGGCCACGTTCATCCGAGAAATTCTCGAGGAGCTGGAATCGTGAGGTGGACCACAGCAGCACTGGCGTTGATCGCCGTCCTCGCCCTGTCCTCTGCGGTAGAAGCGCAGACCGAGGAGGCGCCCGCTCCTCTCGACGAGCCCACGATCGTGGGCATCGTCGGGGGCTGGGCGGTCAACGAGGGTCTCTGGACGCCCGAGGCGGAGGGCGAGTCGGTGGGAGGTATGATTCTGGGTGGCTTCGTGAACGCCCGGACACCCGCCTCGTGGTTTTCTGTCCGAGCCGAGGTGATGTGGGTTCAGCGAGGGTTCGACGTGACCTCGTCTGTGGGTGGCGATCCGCTCGTAGGCGGGGTCCGATCCGACTACATCACCGTTGCCATTCACCCGAGAGCATCCCTGGCGCTAGGCCCGCTGCGGCTTCACCTGGCTGCGGGACCCACGCTCGATCAGCTCGTGCAGAGTCGCGTCGACTCGAGTCTTGCTCCGATCCTCTTCCGTGACATCCCCACAGTCTTCGGCGTCGGACTCGGGGCCGGTGTGGGTGCGACCGTAGCTGGCCGATACCGGGTCGAGCTGGAGGCGCGCTTCTTCGAAGGGCTCGGGGACGCGTATTCCGGTGACTTCATTTCGGTCCGCAACCGGTCGCTCGAGTTTCTGACCCGCGTGGGGATCCCGAAGCCGGGAAGCTGATACGACGACAGCCGCGCCCGGCTGCTCGAAGCGGGCAGATGGTGTTCCCTTGCAGCTATGCGCCCCCGCCGGCATGGTGACGCCCTTCACCATGACTCAATGAGGAGGACACGGTGGTCTTCCGACAGGCAGGGAGGGGACGATGAGCCCAACGCGCAGAGACTTTGTACGGACGGCCGGGGTGGTGGGTGCGGGTCTGGTAGTTGGGGCTGGGGCGTCGTGTAGCGGCGCGGCCGAGCGGCCGGACGGGGCGGCGGCTGACTCCGGTCCGACCCCCAAACGGCTTCTGATTCTCGGAGGGACGGGCTTCATCGGTCCACACATGGTGCAGTACGCGGTCGATCGCGGTCATGAGGTCTCCATCTTCACCCGCGGGCGACGATCCATCGATCTCCCGGAAGGCGTCGAGCAGCTCGTCGGCGACCGGAATGACGATCACTCCGCGCTCGAAGGCCGGACGTGGGACGTGGTCCTCGACAACAACGCCCAGGACTACCGTTGGGTGCAGAAGAGTACCGCTCTGCTCGCAGGCGCCGCCGAACAGTACGTCTTCGTCTCGTCGATCTCGGCGTATGCCCTCGAAGGCTTCGGCTGGGACAACGCCGAACGGTTGATGGCCGAACCGCTGGTCGATGAGGACTACGCGCGCATCGAGCCCCCCGAAGGATGGGCCGACGGTGACGACGCCCCCTACGGTCTGATGAAGACGCTCAGCGAGAACATCGTGCACGCCGCGTTTCCCGGCCGAGCGACCATCGTGCGTCCGGGGCTCATCGTGGGGCCAGGTGACACTACAGACCGCTTCACCTACTGGCCCGTGCGCCTCGATGACGGTGGAGAGGTGCTGGCGCCCGGAAATCCGGACCATGCCAATCAGGTCATCGATCAGCGTGATCTGACCGAGTGGATCGTGCGACTCGCCGAGACGGGTACGACCGGCGACTACAACGGCACGGGCCCCGCGGAGCGCCTCTCGATGGGATCGATGCTGGAGCAGATCGGTTCCGTGATCGAAAGCGAGTACGAGTTGACGTGGGTGCCCGAGCGCTTCCTCGAGGAGCAGGGCGTGCAGCCGTGGAGTGATTTGCCGGCGTGGATTCCTGGCGACCCACTGATGTACGTCGACGTCCGTGATGCGGTCGCCGCGGGACTCACCTTTCGGCCACTCGCCGTGACCGCGCGTGATCTGCTGGCCTGGGACAAGACGCGCCCGGCCGAGGAGCGCGCGAATCGAGGCTTCGGCATGAGCCGGGAACGGGAGCGCGAAGTGCTCTCGGCCTGGCACACCGCACAGGGATGATTCGAGGATGCTGAGATCACTGCTCGGTTGGGCCGTCGACTTCCAGAACGACGATGAGCCCCGTGGGATGCTGCAGGCTGCGGCGTACGGCTTCTTCATCATGGTCGCGTACTACATCCTGCGGGCTGTCCGCGATGAGATCGCGGCTGCCGATCGCGGCAATCTCCAGATCCTGTGGACCGTCGTATTCTTCGTGATGATCGTCGCGGTGCAGGGGTATTCCTGGATCGCTTCGCGCTATACCCGCGGCGTCTTCGTCCCCCTGGCGAATCGATTCTTCATTGCGTGTCTGATCGGCTTCTGGGCAGCGCTGCAGATCCTTCCCGAGTCGACGTTCATCTGGATCGACCGGGTCTTCTATGTGTGGACGAGCGTCTTCGCTCTCTTTGTGGTCACGGTGTTCTGGGGACTCGTGGCCGACTGCTTCACGAACGATCAGGGAAAGCGGCTCTTCGGCTTCATCGCGATCGGCAGCTCCGTAGGTGGAATCGTGGGGTCCGGGGTGACCGCGGTACTGGCCGAACAGCTGCCCGTATTCTGGCTTCTGCTGATCGCCTGTGTTCCGCTCGAAGTGGCCTCGTGGTTCGCCGGCCGACTCCACCGTGGCTTCGGGACCGGCGACGTCGTAGCCGCTGGGGAAGCGGAGAAACCGCTTTCGGGTGACGCTTTTTCCGGAATGAAGGCGGTGTTCCAGTCGCCGTACTTGCTCGGGATCGCGTTGTTCATCGCGCTGATGACCTTCGCATCGACGATCCTGTACTTCGCACAGTCGGACCTCGTCTACGAGGCGATGACGGATCGGGGCGAACGCCGCGCATTCCTGGCTCGTATCGATCTGGTCGTGAACTCGCTCACGATCCTCTTCGAGGTCTACCTGACGGCGCGCATCATCAAGTGGTTCGGGGTGGCAGTTACGCTCGCAATCGTTCCCGTGGCCGTGGCGGGAGGCTTCGTAGCCCTGGGCCTCTGGCCGACGCTGTGGACGCTGGTGGTGGTACAAGTGATCTATCGGGCAGGTCGGTACGGGCTCGCCAAGCCCGCGCGGGAAGTGCTGTTTACCGTTGTGTCTCGCGAAGAGAAGTACAAGTCGAAGGCGTTTATCGACGCGGCTGTGTATCGCGGCGGTGATCTCGTCAGCGGCTGGATCTATGCGGGGCTCGCCCTCATTGGGCTCACCGTCGGACCGATCGCGCTCGTTGCTGCACCCGCAGCGATTCTGTGGGCCGTCGTCGCGATCCGGGTGGGTCGCTCGGGCGAGGTACTCGCCGAGGAGCTCTCCCAGGCCGGATAGCTGGCTCGCGCGTCGAACGCCGAGGCAGCATCTTGGGCCCCTGTCTGAGCCAGGAGAGGTTCCATGCACCGTATCGCCTTGTTGTTCACATCCGCTGCCGTCGTCCTGATCGCGCTGCTGCCGGGCCGAGCCGCGGCCCAGGATCTCGATGCTCCGAGACCCATCGAGGGCACCAATACCGTCTTCATCGAAGAGATGACGTGGATGGACGTGCGTGACGCCCTCGCCGACGGCATGACGACCGCGATCGTCGGGACCGGTGGAGTGGAGCAGAATGGTCCATACGTCGCCGCCGGGAAGCACAACTTCGTTCTCAGCGCGACCACCGACGCCATCGCCCGTGAGCTCGGAGACGCTCTCGTCGCGCCGATCGTGAAGTTCGTCCCCGAAGGGTCGATCGACCCGCCCAGCGGTCACATGCGGTACCACGCCACGATCAGTGTGCGGCAGGAGACGTTCGAGGCGCTGCTCGAGGATGTGGTCGGGTCGCTCGTCGCTCACGGCTTCCGAGACGTCGTTCTGATCGGAGACAGCGGCGGCAACACGCGTGGCATGCAGAACGTGGCGGATCGTCTCAATGCGAAGTGGTCCGACGGTCCGGCTCGGGTGCATCACATCCGTGAGTACTACACGGAGGACATCTACAGCTGTGACTTCCTCAAAGAGGAACTGGGGATTCACCAGGAGCCGGACGATTGCGTCGCCACGCGCAACGAGTACCACGACGACTATCACTACTCTTCGATCATCGCCACGACGGATCCGGAAAGAATCCGGGCACGGCAGCGCCAGGAAGAGGGGCTGTTCAGCATCAATGGCGTGAGTCTGGAACCCCTCGAACAGACGATTGAGAATGGCCGGCGGCTGGTGGAGTATCGAGCCCAGATCACGGCGAGGGCGATCCGCGCGTCGATGGCATCACCGCGTTCTCGATGAAGCGCATCGACTCGAAAGAGCGCACGCACGGTTCGGCGGATCCAGCCAACTTCGTTATGCCTGCGCGTATGCAGCGCATGCTCGGCCGTGACGACGACGAGGACGTTCGGCTCTATCGAGTGTCGTTCGAGGAAGGGGCCCGCACTCACTGGCATTCACATGACGACGTCCAGCTACTCTTCGGCTTGAGCGGCCGTTGCGTGGTCGTAGATCGGCGGGGCGATACGCTCGCGCTCGAGGCGGGTGATGTCGTCGTGATCGAGGCGGGTGAAGAGCACTGGCACGGCGCTGCGCCGGGTGGCCCGGGCGAGCATCTGGCGATCAATCTCGGCGACGATACCGAATGGCTGGAGCCGTCGGGCTAACCCGCGCCTCCTAGACGGTCACCAGGGTCCACGTCCTGCGTCACATCGAGGGCGTGGGAGATTCATCATGGAACGGAGCAGATGCAGATGGTCGATGTCGTGGGCGCGCTGAAGCGAGGCGTGCGCCCCGCCGAGCGCGGGACTCGAGGGTGGCTTCCTGTCATGGCGGTGCTCCTGGTCACCGCCGGATGCTCCGGCCCGGGCGAGGCGGAGGCGGTGGGCCAGACCGCCCGAGACGTGCCCGACGTGTTCACGGTCGAGTTCACGACCAGTGCCGGTGTCTTCGAGGTGGAGTTCGTCCGGGAGTGGTCGCCCATCGCGGTGGGTCGGGTCCACGAGCTCGGAGCCCTGGGCTATTGGGACGGCTCCCGGATCTATCGGGTCAACGAGCGTTATGCGCAGTTCGGCTACAGCGGACGCCCGGAGCTCGACGCGGAGTGGGTCGAGTCGGGCCTTCCCGACGAGCCCCCGCTCTCGAGCAACCAGCGGGGAACGGTGAGCTTCGCGCGCGGAGGCCCGGGCACGCGCTCATCGATCCTCTTCATCAATCGCTCGAACAACGGAGACCTCGACGACATACAATGGAATGGCGTCCTGGGTTTCCCACCTGTGGGTCGTGTTGTTCGTGGGATGGAGGTCGTCGACGCGCTGTATGCCGGGTACGGCGACGAGCCGATGCAGTGGGAAGATTCCATCGCCACCGTGGGGAATCCCTTCCTCGACCGCATGTATCCGGAGCTGGATTCGATCACCAGCATCAAGCTTGTGGCGGTCGGCGGATAAGAGCGAAATCGGCTTTACCAGAATGCCGTAAAGCTGAGTTGACTAGCGCCGGATCGTTTGCGACCGTTGGGTCATGTGCGACCCGAGGCGGGTCGCGAATAGGCGTGTGGCCCCGGGTGGGTCGCGCAACATCAAGGAGCACGAGTGATGCGTACCAGAGGCACCGTGAAGTGGTTCAACGATCAGAAAGGCTTCGGCTTCATTACGCCGGAGGATGGCAGCAAGGACTGCTTCGTGCATCACAGCGCCATTCAGTCGGACGGGTTCCGTACCCTCGCTGAAGGCGCTTCGGTGGAGTTCGATATCGTCGACGGAGCCAAAGGCCCGGCGGCGGAGAACGTCATCACGGTCTAGCGCCGACGGCAATGATCGACCTCGCGGGCCGTCTCCTTCCGGGGAGACGGCCCGCGTTCGTTGGAGGGGTAGCGCGCCGCAGGGGGGCTTCGCCCGCGGCTGCCCCTTGCCGCGGCCACCTGTCGAACGAGACGTTGCCGGGGCCGATCTTCAGTCTGGAGGATGTCGTGACTCGTTCGAACCACCTCACCGGCCGCACGCTGTGTATTGCTTTCCTGGGGCTGGCGCTCGGTTCATGCGGGCCCGAGAGCAGCGACGCGATCGTGGCAGAGCGGGATGTCGAGACGGCCTTCACGCGAGCCGACGCGCTCCAGCTCGAGAATCTCGAGGGGACGGTGGAGATTCTCCATGAGAAGTTCACTGCGCTCGCGGCCGCCATGCCTGAGGATCGGCTCGACTGGGCTCCGATGGAGGGCGTGCGAACGGTCGAGGAGATCTACATCCACATCGCAGCGGATAACTGGTGGGTGCCTGCGATGATGGGTTGGGAAGCGCCGCCCGAGACGGGGGTCACCGAGGATTCGGAGACATTCACGGCGTACCAGGCCCAGTCGATGACTCGCGGCGAGATGCTCGCGGCGCTCGATGCGTCCTTCGTCTTCTTTCGGGAGTCGATGGCCGAGAGTGCTGGCGACCTGGATCGGGATGTCTCTCTGCGCGGTACGCCGGCGAAGGTCGGCGACATCTGGATCCGTGCGGTGGTTCATCTCCATGAGCACCTCGGGCAGAGCATCGCCTACGCTCGGGCAAACGAGGTTGTACCGCCCTGGAGCCGGTAGCCGCCTTCGAAGGGAATCCTCTCGCAGGACACCTCGGTGCGCGCGGGTATCTCCTTCTGGACGGAGGGCTCGCGACTGCTCTCGAGCAGCGGGGACATGAGTTCGGAGGCGGGCTGTGGTCCGCTCGGCTGCTAGTCGACTGTCCCGACGAGATTGAAGAGGTGCACCGAGACTACCTGGCTGCTGGATCCGACTGCATTACGACGGTCTCCTACCAGGCTACGGTGCCGGGTTTCATGGGCCGCGGACACACCCGTACCGAGTCGCTCGACCTGCTCAGGCGGGCCACCCGGGTGGCGGTGGCCGCAGTCGACGCGAGCTGGCGGACCCGTCGTCAGTCGGCCGAAGCTGTTCTCCGCCCGCTGGTCGCGGCGAGTGTCGGGCCGTACGGCGCATATCTCGCGGACGGGTCGGAGTACGATGGGCGCTACGGCGTATCCGACGGCCAACTGCGTGCGTTTCACGCCGAGCGATTCCGGGTCCTGGCTGGGAGTGGCGCGGATCTCCTCGCGTGCGAGACGATTCCGAGTGCGCGTGAGGCGACCGTGTTGCTCGAGTTGCTGATGGAAACGGAAGAGGCGTGGGCGTGGTTCACCTTCAGCTGTCCCGACGGACGCACGATATGGGACGGGACGCCTGTCGAGGACGTCGCGTCTCGCTGCTCGGCAAACCCTCGAGTCGCCGGGGTCGGGATCAACTGCACGGATCCGCAGTTCGCAGGGGAACTGACTGAGCGGATCGTTACCAGCACCGATCTTCCGGTGATCGTCTACCCGAACTCCGGTGAACGCTATGATCCCGTCGGGAAGAGCTGGTCGGAGGCGGAAGACTATCGCGGGGTCAGCTGGCTCCAGGGAGTGCAGGCCGCGTGGAGGGCAGGAGCGCGTGTTCTTGGCGGATGCTGTCGGACCGGCCCGAAAGAGATCAGCGAGTTGCGGGCCGGGCTCGCGGGCGGAGATTTCAGCGCCTGGGACGGAGATCAAGGGGAGGTGCGGTGAATACTACGGAGCAGAGCAGGGCGTGGGGTGTGCTGTTCGCGCGACTCGTACTGGGCCTCGTCTTTTTTCAGGGGGCGCTGTGGCGTGTCTTCGACCTCGGCCCGCTCGAGCACGCCCGACGCTTCTTCGTGGAGCCCTACGCGGAATCTTTCTTGCCCGAGTGGTCTCTGTGGATCGCTGGGACGGCGATCCCTTTTGTCGAGCTCGCAGGTGGGGCGCTGGTTGTCGTCGGACTCTGGCGCCTGCCCGCCCTGCTTCTCCTCGGCGGAGTGCTCGTGACAGTGACCTTCGGACACCTGGTTGCCGAGCCCATTTTCGCGTTCAACACACACGTCATGCCCCGACTCACCCTTGTCGTCTTCTTGTTGATTGTCCCTCCGGAGTGGGATCGCTTCAGCTTCGATGCGTGGCGGTTGGGCAGAGGGGGTAGCGAGTCGTGACCGCACATCTGACCCCGGAGCAGGTGACGGATCTTCGGGTCGAGCTCGAGCGGCAGTTGGGCCGGCTACAGAAGAGCATGAAGGTTACCGATGAGGCGATGCGTCCCGTGGAGCTCGACCAGACCGCCGTCGGACGGCTGTCGCATATCGATTCGATTCAGAACCAGAACATGTCGAAGGGGCTTCGGGAGCGTGAGGTGGTGAAGCTGTCGCAGATCCGCGAGGCGTTGGCCCGCGTCGAAGTCGGCACCTATGGAATCTGCGCGGTGTGCGGTGGGCCGGTGCCATTCGAGCGACTCTTCGTCTTTCCAGAGGCGCCGGAGTGCTCCGAGTGCATAGGCTGAGAGGTCGATCGAGATGAGATCGGAAGCGAAGTCGGTCGACGACTATCTGGCGGAGTTGCCAGAGGAGCGACGTCGTGCACTCGAGGCGGTCCGAGCTGTGATTCTGGAGCAACTCCCCGATGGATATCGGGAGACCATGAACTGGGGGATGATCGCCTACGAGGTCCCTCTTGCAGCCTACCCTGACACGTACAACAAACAACCGTTGATGCTCGCGGCTCTCGCGTCGCAGAAGAACTACATGGCGGTCTACCTGTCCGCGATCTACGCCGACGACGGGGAACGTGAGCGCTTCGAAGATGAGTATCGGAAGTCGGGGAAGCGGTTCGACGCCGGCAAGTCGTGCGTGCGGTTCCGGCGGCTCGATGATCTGCCGCTCGAGGTGATCGGGGACGCGATCCAGGCGGTGCCGATGGACCGTTTTATCGAGACGTACGAGCGGGGCAGGGCTGCGGCCCGCGACCGGACGAAGAAGCGCTGACCGCTCCTGCCTCGCAGTCGGGGTCGTCATTGGCGGAGCTCGACCTCCTGACGGTTGCGGCCGCCGGCGCTCTCGCGACGATGCTCGGGGTGGCCGCCCACGAGTTGGCGCACGCGTTGGTCGGGGCGCGGATGGGCGGCGTCCTCGTCTCGTTGTCCAGCACGGGCGTCGAGGGGTACTGGTCGTCGCTCCGCAACGCCGGATGGCTGTTGCTCGGAGTGAGTGGAAGCATGGCGAATGTCCTGTTGGCTGTGAGCGGCTGGCTCATCTACAGGCGGAGCGTAGGTCGTCCAGGGACCGGAACCCTGGTGGGCTGGTCTCTCTTCGTCGTGAATGCCTGGGTGCCCACTCTGTACCTGATTGCATCGCCTGCTCTCGGCTTCGGAGACTGGATGGACGTTCTGTCTCGTTTCGCTGCGCTCGGGCCCGTCCGGGTCAGCGCGGCTGTGACAGGCCTCTTCATGACCGGTCTGCTCTGGAGGGCGACGACCGAAACGCTGGCTCGGCTGGTTGGCGGAGGCGCCGCGAACGAACGGACAGCGCGAGCTCGACAGCTGACTCGGATCGTGTGGGTCGCGGGGGGTGTCGTCGCGATCGCTGCCGGCGCTTTGGCCCCCTCAGGCGCCCTGCGGGGAGCCGGCATCGCATTGGGTAGCACGATGGGAAGTACCTGGCCGCTGCTCATCGCCGCAGAACGAGTTGGTGATACCCCGGTCCCCGGCTCGCCTCTCTCCGTACCGCGTTCGATTCCACTCGTCGCTTCGGCGCTGGTACTCGCGGCGGCGTTCGTCTTCCTCCTCGGGCCCGGCGTGCGCTTCGATTGACGAAGCCGGTGCCTTGTCGCGCCCGATCCCCCTGTCTACGCTGTCTCACCGCTTTCGCGCACTTTCCGGAGATCCCCATGCGCTCGCCCCACTATCGCCGCCTCGCCACTGCCGTCCTGGCCTTCGCGCTCGCGCTCACGCCCGCCGCGACGCTCGCGCAGCAGTCTGCGATCCCCTCTCCCGAGGAATTCTTCGGACACGAGATGGGCGCCGATCGCCAGCTCGTCCGCTGGGACCGTCTCGTCGAGTACTACGACATGCTCGATGCGGCGAGTGACCGGCTCGTGGTGCAGCGCGTCGGGCAGTCCACGCTGGGGAATCCCTTTCTGGTGATCTGGGCCTCGTCTCCCGAGAATCTCGGGAACCTCGATCAGATCAAGCAGATGAACGACATCCTGTCCGATCCTCGCGGCCACACGCAGGCGCAGGTCGATCAGGCGATCGAGAACGGAAAGGTGGTATTCCTCCAGGCGTACGGCCTTCATTCGACCGAAGTGGCGGCCAGTCAATCGGCGGCCGAGATCGTCTACCACTTCGCGACGCGAACCGACGACGAGATGCTGGAGATCCTCGACGAGACGGTCTCGATTCTCGTGCCGGGCATGAACCCGGACGGGACGAACATCGTCACGGATTGGTATGACCAGTGGGTGGGCACTGAGTACGAGGGTGCGAATCCCCCGGAGCTCTACCACCACTTCGTAGGCCATGACAACAAC
>JBDGVS010000008.1:0-22655 GCA_039585535.1 Gemmatimonadota bacterium
TGCGCGGGTGCTCGCCCCTCTCGCGGCTCAGCACACTTGGTCTTCGAATCCAGCTGGGCCGCTCGAGTCGAACCCGTGATAACCGTCTCGGTTCGGTCACAGATTCGAATACTCGCCATAACGAAAAAGCCGGGACCTTTCGGCCCCGGCTTCGAAGTGCGCCCGACAGGATGGAGCGCCGCGCCCGCTGCGCGGGTGCTCGCCCCTCTCGCGGCTCAGCACACTTGGTCTTCGAATCCAATTGGGCCGCTCGAGTCGAACCCGTGATAACCGTCTCGGTTCGGTCACAGATTCGAATACTCGCCATAACGAAAAAGCCGGGGCCTTTCGGCCCCGGCTTCTAAGTGCGCCCGACAGGATTCGAACCTGTGACCTCGTGCTCCGGAGGCACGCGCTCTATCCAGCTGAGCTACGGGCGCGTAGAGCGATGAAGATCGCGAAACGACCTTCCGGGTCAAGCGAAGTCAGAGCCCGAGCCGAGCGGGTGCCCGCCGCTTTCGCAACGGGCACCCCTCGAAAAGAGCGCGCGGAATAAGCCGAGTTCTGTCCCCTTTCGGGGGAGGATCATTCATCTAGGGCCGCTGTTGCCAACGACCTCAAGCAGCCTACCCGGGACTCAGACGGAGCGGGCCGCTCCTCGTCCCCTATTTGGCCTTGCTACGAGTGGGGTTTACCGTGCGACCCCTGTTACCAGCGGCCCGGTGCGCTCTTACCGCACCTTTTCACCCTTACCTGTGCCGCAAGCGGCCATCGGCGGTTCGTTTTCTGTGGCACTTTCCGTCGTCTCTCGACGCCCGGGCGTTACCCGGCACCCTGCCCTGCGGAGCTCGGACTTTCCTCCCGTGACCGAAGTCACCGGCGATCCTCACTCGCCACGCTCAACGGGAAGATGGCGAAGGAGCGTGTATACGGACCAGTGGGTCAACGATCCTGGGGGTATGATCCGTACCGACGTAGCTCTGTCCGGCGGCAGCGGATATTGTCCACGTCGTCTCCACGCTTCAGCCGATTCGCATTCATGTCATCGCACTGCATCCGATTGTGCCGCGCTTCTCTCGCGCTCGTTGCTCTGGCCGTACTGGCCTGGCCAATCGCCGCACAGTCCGACGCCAGTATCGTGTACCTCGTCCGTCACGCCGAGCGCGCTGAAGACGGAACGAGCAATCCACCGATTTCCGAGGCGGGCGAAGCGCGTGCTGAGCTCCTCGCCGAGATGCTTCGCGACGCCGGTATTACGCACGTCCACAGCACGGACTACACACGGACACGCTCCACAGGGGCACCCTCCGCAGCCACAAACGGTGTCGAGACACAGCTTTACGACCCACGTGACCTGCCTGGCTTCGCGGAGCACCTCCGTGAGAGCCCCGGGCGTCACCTGGTGGTGGGCCACTCGAATACGACGCCGGAGCTGGTCGAGGCGCTCGGTGGCGATCCTGGTAGACCGATCGAGGAGATGGAGTACGACCGGCTGTATATCGTCACGATGACGACCGGCGGGGTGAGTACGGTGTTGCTACGCTTCGGAGAGCGATTCGGGGGCTGAGTTCCGAAGACTCGCCGGAAGGCCGGCCACGGGAGCACATGTGAGACACGAGGCGGTGGTAGTCGGCGCCGGACCGAATGGTCTCTCCGCAGCGATCGAGCTCCAGCGCGCGGGGATCTCGGTCCTCCTTATCGAGGCGAACGATACTCCTGGTGGTGCTGCCCGGACCGAAGAGACGACGCTTCCCGGGTTCCTGCACGACATCGGGTCCGCGGTGCACCCCCTCGGAGTCGGCTCCCCGTTCTTCTCGTCGCTACCCCTCCAGGCGCACGGTCTGGAGTGGGTGCACCCGACCCTGCCGTTGGCACACCCTCTCGCACATGTGCCAGCGGCGCGACTGGCACGGGATCTCGAAGACACGGCGCTCGGACTCGGCGCCGACGGAGACCGCTATCGTCGCGCCTTCACCCCCTTCGTCCGCCGTTGGGCCGACTTCGCGCCGCAAGCCCTGGACTCCCCGCTCCGGCTACCGCGCAACCCGGGGTTGGCACTCCGCCTGGCGCCCTACGCACTTCGCAGCACCACGGCGCTCGGGCGCTCGTTCCGAACCGAAGCGGCTCGGGCCTTACTCGCGGGAAACGCCGCCCACGCCGGCACCCCGCTCGAGCAACCACTCACAGGCGCGGTCGCAGTCACACTGATGGCCGCGGCACACGCTGTGGGGTGGCCTTTTCCGCGAGGCGGAGCCGGGAAACTCACTGCGGCCCTGGCCGGGTACTTCGTCTCCCTCGGTGGCACGATCGAGACCGGACGTCCGGTCTCCTCTCTCGGCGACCTCCCGTCCGCCCAGGCGATTCTCTTCGCACTCACATTCGGGCAGGTCGCGAAGATCGCCGGTGACCGGCTCCCTGCCGGATTTCGTCGGGGCGCAGCCCGTTGGCGCTATGGCCCCGGTGCGTTCAAGGTCGACTGGGCACTCGATGCGCCGATTCCCTGGTCGGACCCCGTCGTCGCGAAGGCCGGCACGGTCCACGTGGGCGGCTCGTTCGAAGAGATCGTGGCCTCAGAACGCGAACCGTGGAGGGGGAGCGTGAGCGACCGTCCCTTCGTTCTCCTGGCCCAGCCGAGCCTCTTCGATCCGACGCGCGCGCCATCCGGAAAGCACACGGCGTGGGCGTACGCGCATGTGCCCAACGGGTGGGACGGCGATCTGACCGACGCGATCGAGGACCAGGTCGAGCGCTTCGCACCCGGCTTCCGCGAACGAATTCTCTCGAAGGCCGTGTGGACACCGCGACGCTTCGAGGCCTGGAACGCAAATCTCGTAGGCGGAGACGTGAACGGCGGAGCGCTGACCCTCAGCCAGACTCTCGGACCCGGGCGTTGGCCGCTACGAGGCTGGAAGGTGCCCGGGTCGGGGGCACCCCGGCTGTACGTCTGCTCCGCGTCCACCCCGCCCGGTGGCGGAGTACACGGAATGGCCGGATATCACGCCGCGCGCTCCGCCCTCCGTCACACCTTCGGAATCCGCTGAGCCGGCTACGCCCCCCCGCCATGTTCTGAAACCGCGGCCTCGTCGTCATCCTCGAAGTGCTCGGCGAACCAGTCGAACATGCGCTGCCAGTGATCGTGGAAGTCTGCGACGGAACTGGCTCGACCTGCTCCGTGCCCGCCCGCCGTGTAATGCACCCAGACGACCTCCTTCTCGAGGCGGCGCAGCGCGTAGTACATCTCGCGCTGATTCGTCGCCGGCACGTTCCAGTCGCCCTCGCCCGAGAGCATCAGCAACGGAGTCTCAATGCGGTCGGCAAACATGACGGCCGAGGTGTTGATGTACTTCTGAGGCTGCTCCCAGAGCGAGGCTCCGATGCGGTCCTGCCCGACTTCGGCGGCCGCATAATTACGGGTCGTGATCTTCGGAGAATCTCCCAGGAAGGAGATGATGTTCACCTTGCCCGACACGTTGGCTGCGGCAGCGAAGCGATCCGTCTGTGTGATGAGCAGATTGGTGGCATAACCGCCATAGCTCTGACCGTAGACACCGATCTTGTCTTCGTCGACCAACCCTCGCCCGATGATCTCGTTGACGGCATTCGGCACAGCCTTGATCCACGCCTCGCCGGGATAACCCTCTTCGAACTGAACGGACGGCCGGAATCCGAACCACCCCTGAGCCGTGATCAGATTCATGTTCTCGTTGAATCCGTTGTCGAAGAACTGCTCGTAGATCTCCGCGACCATCGGGTACGTCCGACCCGGCTCATAGTTCGCCGGATAGTAGAGAATCCCGTACAGCGTGTTGCCGTCGACATCGAGGTATTCGATGAGTTCGGTCCGGGCGACCGCGACATCGGCCATCTCCGGATTGAGTTCGGTCAGCCGTGTGGGCGATGAGAACCGATCACCGGCTACCCAGACATCGTCCGGCCGATCGCCGTCGGATCGCGTGTACGCGATGGTCGACCCGTCGTCAGAGATCTGCCAGCCGCGGTAGAGCCCGTCGTCGAGCACGAGAGTCTCCACCTCACCCGAGCCAATGTCGAGCCGTTTGAGGCCGCGCTCCCAACGATCCGGAGCCGAGTACGAGTAGTAGACGTAGCGCCCGTCCTCACTCCACTGCTGCACCGCACGCCTCGGCCGTTCGTCCTCATCCTCTTCAAGAGTCAGGACGGTCTGAAGGTCGCCCCCGGCAACGTCCAGCACATGCCACCCTTCGGACGAACTGAGGAGCAGATCGTCACCGTCTGCACTCCAACGCACGACCGAGAAGTCGACCTCGGTCGTGTCACCCGGCGTCGTGCGCAGACCCTCGGTCACGTCCCGCGCCTCTTCCCCATCTCTCACCGAACGAACGAACACCGCCCCGTCCTTGCTCCACGCGGCGGCATCCCGAGCCTCGTTCCACTCTCCCGAAATACGATCCTCGGAAGGCTCGACGAGCTCGGTGCGCTCAGCACCATCTAGAGCGAGGGCATGCAGGCCGTACTCGGTCCCGTCGCGGCGTGTATACGTGGTCTTCGTTCGCACCGCGCTTGCATAGGTCAGCAGCTCACCGTCCGTCGAGAACCCCACATCCTGCGGGACGACATCGGTCAGGAGCTCCCGTACGGAGCCATCCTCGACCTCTACCAGCGCGGTGATCTGCTCATCGGCGATGAGTCGCACGGCGTCCCAGGCGAGAAAGTCTTCTCGCGAATCCTGAACGATGATCGGCGCGTCCGTGAGAGAATGGAATGCGGCCTGCGCTCGCTCGGACCATCCATCCGGACGCAGCGTAACCAGGATGGAGGAGTTATCCGGGGTCCAGACCACCGGCGAGGACGAGGCGATCGGCCGGCCCGTCCGGAGCTGGACAGTCCTCGTTGTCCCGCTATCAGCGTCATAGACCCGCAGGACGAATTCTGCGCCGTTGAAGTGCAGGTACGCGAGGGATTCTCCATCGGGTGACCAGGAGAAATCGCTGACCTGGGCCGGCTCCTCGTGCAACCACGTCCTCTCTCCGGAGCGCGTATCGACGACCATCGCACTCACGAGCGACGGTGCGACGTATGTCGGGTCTCCGAAGCGATTGTGGTTGGTGTCGGCGCGGCCACGACGCGACCGCAGCGTAACAGCGAGAAACTGTCCGTCCTCGGTCATATCCACGATGCTGGGCGTCTGGACATCGAGCGCCAACTCCGTGGAAAACGGAGCGCTCTGGGCTACGACGCTGGGCGGTGAGCCAACCATCGCGAGCGCGAAGACACCGGAAAGAAAAACGGCCCGGAGTCGGACGGGAAGATGATACATCGTGGAGACCTCGTGCAATTGGAGCGTAGCCAGTGGGCGCCGCCGAACGAGGCAGAATATGGGACCGCCCGGCGCTCGAGGCACCCGGCTCAGCCCAGCTACACCGTAAGCAGGCCCAGGGGCGGATCGGCAGAGTCCTTCCACGCCCACCACTTCAGCAGCTCTGGATCGCGTCCGCCCTGCGCGAAGTAGATCGCGCACCGATAGACGTAGAGGTTGCACCGGTCGGTATAGCCGCCCTGGTGAGCCGTGAGACGGACAAAAAGTTCGTCCGGATCAGCCCCGACCAGCTGATCGACACTCCGGACGCCGAGCGCCAGAAGGTCTTCTTCGGTGGCCTTCCCCACGCCGGGGATGATCTTCAGGTCACTCATCCGCCGACCGTAGCAAGTACATCATCGAACGCCGGATCGCCACGCAAACCGTCGAAGGCCGGATTCACCCTCAGGTACTGGTCGATCCAGGACCGATCCTCGATCGAGGCCTCGAGCCAGCGGAGCGCTTCGACATCGTCCCCGACGAGTGCATGGAGCAGCGCCAGCGTCCCGGCTGGCAGACCCCCCGCCCGGCCCACTACCGCAAGCGCCGGCGGAGCGGACTGAGGGGCGCCCGATGCCCGGTAGGCGAGCATCCCGGTTGCGAGCGCACTCGACGCGGTCGGAGGGATACCCGACACCGCCGCCCACTGCGTGAGCGCCATCCGCAGCGCGACCTCCTGCTCCTCCGCGAGAGCCACGAGCGCCGTACCAAGAAGAGCGGGAGCAAAGCCGAAGTCGAGCGACTGAGCGCGACTGTACTCAGCCGCTGCTCCTTCGATGTCGCCGAGCCAGAGCAGGATATTCCCGTAATCCACTGCGATCGAGGCCGAGAGCGGGTCGACGGAGGCGGCCTGAGCCGCGTCCGACTCCGCATCACCGAGTCGACCCATCTCGGCGAGAACGTTGGCGCGCCAGTGCAGTGCCGGCGCATAGGATCCGTTCAATTCGATCGCACGCCCGAGCTCGGACAGAGCACCGACACGATCCTGGCGCAGTGCACGAACAAGACCGAGTGAGGCGTGGGGTTCAGCGAGATCGTCGTTGAGGCCGATCGCTCGGCGCGCGAGCCCCTCCGCTCGAGCCATGGCATCGGCCGCGTCGACGGACCGGACGAATTGCGGCATCAGCGCCCACGAGTCGGCCAGGCCGGCGTACGCCTCGGCGTAGAGAGAGTCTGCCTCGATCGCCCGCGTGAACAGCTCGATCGCCTGCGGGATTCCGACCGCGTCCCGACGACTCCACTGCGCGCGTCCCCGGTAGTAGAGATCCTGTGCCTCGGGCGAGGCTGCATAGCGCCCTCCGGTCGACGGAGCGATGTCCAGCTCACCCAGTAGCGCCTCCGAGATCGCGATGGCGATTTCGTCCTGCACCGCAAAGAGGTCGTCCACCTCCCGGTCGAAGGTGTCCGACCAGACGTGGAAGCCCGACTCCGCGTCGATCAGCTGCGCCGTGACACGGACCTCCGAGCCGGCACGCCGGACGCTCCCTTCGAGCACATAGGCGACGTTCAGCTGCCCGCCGATGTCGCGGATGTCGTCGTTCTGGCGGAAGGCGAACGAGGAGGTCCGAGCCGCGACCTGTAGGCCATCCACGCCAGCCAGAATGTTCAGGATCTCCTCGGCGACCCCGTCACCCAGATAGACCTGGTCCCCCGCTTCACTCATGTCCGCAAAAGGGAGCACGGCGATCGACGATCCCGAAGAACTCGACGGCGCGAATGCCGCTCCAGGATCCACGGCGGCAACGGCCCACCACCCCGCGGCCCCAACGGCGAGGGCACTACACAAGACGCCAGCAAGGAGCACGGGGTGTGGTCCGGCCCGGCGGTCGCCGTCCGTGGTGACGACGCCCGAGCTGGTGACGTCGTACACCCAGGAGAGCGCCAGCACGATCGGAAATGCTGCGAGGAGGCCAGCGAAGAGGACCCGGAGCGCACCGGGTCCCAGGTCGAACGCCGGAAAGAGGATCTCGCCGAGCTGGAGGAGTACAAAGGCCACAGCGAGATACGCCGCCGACGTGCTGACCACGCGGCGGCGCCTCAATTCGGCCCAGACTTCCTTAACCCGATCCCCCATCTCACCCTCTCCGGGCGACGCGCCCCGGATCACCTCGAGGTACTTGGCCACCCTGTACTCTTTTGACAACCGGAACGGTCGCCGCGTTGCCCTGCGTCGGCCACCCTGCTGAGGCGCCGAACGATCCGACTTCTGCCGCTAAGAACGGCAATCCCGCAGGAAGCGTCGGTTGGCACGCTCGTCCGTCTCGATGGCGTCGAAGAACTCTTCCATATACGAGATCACACGTCTGCGAGTGTCGTCGGCCAGGCCCGGTGTCTCCCGCCAGAGGGTCAGCACGGCCTCTTCACCCGAGCGGAAGCGTTGGAGTGCCGCAGCGGTGAGTACCGGGTTGGCACACCAGCCTCGGTACACCCGCTCTCGTACGGATGACAGCTGGAAGGCAGCAGGCGGCGTCGCATACGGCGCATCGACGACGCCGGTGAAGTCGAAGTCGTACGGAACGACGATCGCGGCCCCTCCACGATCCAGGAGTTCCACGTTGTGGCCCGCCACGGCGGACCAGTCGAGATTCCCAACCATGTACTGGAACAGGGCGGTGCTGAGCATCGAGGTCGGATCGAGTCCCGTGCGGGGGAGATTCTTACCCTCCTCCAGGTCGAAGACTTCGGCACCGAAGCGCTCCGCGAGCGCATCGTCTTCCTCGATCAGAAAGCCGCCCCGAGTCAACGGCTCCTCCACACCACCCTCGTCGACGAGGGTGAGCCGGATCCAGCGCACTCGGAAGGTCGCATCGGCCACGAGGGCATGTGTCCGGTACACCAGGTACTCGAGGCGCACGAGTTCGTCGTACGAGTTCCGGCCCGGGCGGCACGACGACACGAGCTTCAACTTGTCCTGACCCTCCAGTGCGGTCCCGTCTGCATCGTCTCCGTCCACGTCGAGACGAAGTTGTGGGAAGGAGCAGTTCCCTGGGTCGAGCCGGAAGGCGCCACGGGTACGCACCTCACCCGGGACATCGATCGTGACTCCCTCGCCGACCGGTGAGCCGAGAGCGGGGAGTGTGAAGACGGCCGGCCTGTCGGGCGAGCTCCGGCGATCGTCGTCGAGCGCGCGGACGTCGGCAGTGATCGTGAGCGAAAGGGTATCGTGGGAGGCGAACAAGAACGGCAGCTGAGCCTCCTGCGCCTGCATCGCCCCGACGGCCTCCCCGTTGGCGAGCGCGAGCAGCAGGCATCCGGCCGACAGGACCACCGTGAGCGGGTCGATTCGTCGGCCGAAAGCGTTCCTCATGCTCTCTCCATCGCGAATCCCCTGCTCTGCATGCGCTCTCCGTCCTTATCGACGATCAGGGCCTCGGCTCCGGGCGTATCGTCAATCAACGTTCGCCCCGCCTCCGGTCCCATGACAAGCAAGGTAGTCGCAAGTCCGTCCGCGTCCATCGCACAGCCCGCCATGACACTCACCGAGCTGGTCGCCTTCGGCGAACGGCCCGTGCGCGGGTCGATGATGTGGTGATCCACGCGATCCTCCGAAAAACTGTGGAGGTAGTCGCCGGAGGTAGCGATGCAGCCGCCGGCCAGACGGACGAGGCCCTCCCGTCCGTCCGACTGCGGGTCCTGAATCGCGACGGTCCATGGATCCCTCGCCGCCGCGTCACCACCCGTGGCCATATCGCCGCCGGCATCGACCAGGACTCGCTCCGCCCCGGCACGCACCAGACGATCGAGGGTCCCGTCCACAACGAATCCCTTGGCGATGCCATCAAGGGTGACCGCCATGCGCGGGTCGTCGAGAAGGACACCTTCTTCATGGAAGCGGAGGCCACCGAAGCCGACGAACGCACGGGCCTCCTCAAGCGCCTGATCGGAGGGCCGACCCAGGCCATCCGCGCGTGCCGCCTCCCACGTCTGCAAGACGGGAAGGACCGTCGGGTCGAACGCCCCTCCCGATCGCCGAGCGAGGTCGAGGGACGACGTCAGTACATATCTCAACTCATCCGGGACATGTGAGATCCTCCCGGCGGTGTTGAGTCGCCCCAGCGGGGCGTCGGGCCGGTGACGCGTGAGGACACGCTCCAGCCGCCCCATCTCCGTAAAGGCGCCCTCCACCATCGCGCGGGCCCCTTCGACCTCGGGATGAGTGACGGTGATGGTCACGATGGTGCCCATCTGGGGTCGCGTCTGACGAACAGTGTGGACTCCAGCCTGGCGCAGGAGTCCAGCAGCGACGCCGCCCCCAAAGGCTGCAGAGACGCCGACGGCGGCCGAGATCCGCAACATGTCACGCCGGGCGAGGGTGCGCTCAGACACCGGCGCCTCGCTGGATCTGGACCAGGCGAGGGCGGACGGTATCCATGTCGTGACGGCACACGCCCGCCTTCATTCGGAGCTGCACCTCGCAGACGTTGCACCGCACGCACTCGGCAAAGTCGACGGCTTCTCGCTGAATCGCTCCGGTCGGACACTTCTGCTCGCACACGCTGCAGAGGGTGCACTGTTCGACACGTGCGATACGCCGGAACGAGACGAGCGAGAGCACACCCAACGCTGCCCCCAGCGGACATGCATACCGACAGTAGAAGCGGGGAATCACGACCGAAGCGCCCAGGAAGGCCAGAGCGATCGCCCAGAGAAGAACCGATTGAGAGCGAAAGAACACCGTCCCGAACGGCTCGAAGTACTGGTAGAGACTGACGCGACTCCCTGCGAGCGCAGGCAGAACGATCAGGGCGAGCACCCCGTACTTCACCCATTTGGCACGCGCGTGAACGGTTGGGGGGAGAGCCTTCTTGAAGCGCTTCGGGACCACTCGGTCGATGAGATCCTGGAGCGCGCCGAAAGGACAGAGAAAGCCACAGAAGACACGGCCCCAGATCAGCGTCGTCACGAGGGTGAACGACACCATCAACAGGAGCGGCAAGTCGCGCGCATAGACACCTGCACCTGCCCAGATCCCGCTCGTGATGTGGGAGACGGACAGGAAGCCACCGTCTCCGAAGCCCAGCACGAAGAGTGTGACGGTGAGCGCGAGCCAGCGAATGACGACGACTTTGGTGAAGAAGGCCGCGGCACCGAGGCTCAGGACGCCGACCATCAGCGCAACGCGGGTCCACGAGGTGCCGGCCAGCGTTCGCTCCAGAAGCGTCTCGTCTTCTGTGAGCACGAAGTCGAGGTCGACTTCGGAGTCCGCCGACTCCTGAGTAAGTAGCGGTTCTCCGGTCGCGGCCTCTTCGTCATTCTCAGCCGTTCCTGTCGCCAGAGCACCTGCGACGGTGTCACTCTCTTCCGCATCCACCAACCCGGTGGGCTCGGCGACGGCGGTCGTGCCCGCAGGAGAAGCGACGGACTCCGGCGGCTCCACGGGGGTGGAAGCTGCAGCCGCCTCCTCAGCCTCGCGCTGGGCGGCGGCCTCAGCGGCTTCTCGCTGAGCGGCTTCCGCGGCTTCGGCCATGACCAGCCGTGCCTCCTGGCTGACATACTCGACCGTGTGCGTACCGAGTTCTTCCAGGTCGTAGACAAAGGTGAAGGGGCGGGCCGGATCGACCGTGCTGTCCACGAGCATCAGACCGACCATCGTAGCTTCGCCCGACACGACGCCGCCCGACGGGAGTCCGAGGGATACGACGTTCCGGGATTCGATCGCGAGCGTGTCACCGTCCTGAACGATGGACCATCCCTGTTGCCGGAACAGGCGAAGCCGCGAGCCGTCGATCGCGTACAGCATCAGATTGTCGGCCCCACCCCGGCGCTCGGCCGAGCGCTGCGCACGCTCGTAGAGCTGCGGACCGAAGAAGTACTCCCCGAGTCGATCGTTCTCGATGAACGCGAGCGCGATCCCTGCCGACCCCTCACCGGGCTCCGTGACTTCGAATCGCTGAACAACGCCAAGCTGGCGCAGCTCATACCAGGAGAGTCCTACGGGGTCGACGACATCGGTGCTGACTGCGAGTTCCGAGACCCCGCCATACGCTGCCGCGACCCTGCGCGCCGAGTCACGCACGCCACGCGAGAGCGCTCTGACGCTGATCGAGACCCGCGAGATGCCTTCGATGTCGTCCCATAGCCGGAACGGGTCGCCGACGCTCTTGCCCGCGAACTGCTCCTGGAATCCCGGAGTGTCCCGCAAGAAGTCGCCCATGGAGCGCATGTACGACTCCTGGTAGTCGGTGACGCGCACCCCGGTGAGCGATCCATCGGGTCGCAAGCCTACCAGCGCCTCGATCGGGCCACTGTACCCGAACTGCTCGGGGGGAAGATCCGAAGTCAGGAATACCCATCCGTACGGCTCTTCTGTGCCATCGGCGCCCGTCACCCACGCACGGACCACCGGTGGGTCACCATCCACCTCGTCGAAGCGGTCGGCACCCGGCATGACCTCGGCAATGAGCGAGGCAGGCATACGGCGGATACGCTGCCCCTCTGCGTCTCGTGGCACGGCGAGCAGCACAAATCCAGTCAGAGCGATCCGTGCAGCACGGATGAGCGTGCGCTGAAGGGGCGAGGGCATGGCGCGAGGTTACGGGCGCCACGCCCTCCCGGCAATCAGCGGATGGCGTTCCCCGCACGTACGACCCGGACCCCGCCATTGGTCGTCATTGCGCGGACGGTAGGTCCACCCTCTCCAAGCGTCGTCGAGAGGCGCTTGCCCACGCGGCCCTGCACGGTGACGGGGAAGTCGAGGGACATGCCCCCGTTCACGGTCCCCGTCTCGAGTCGGGCCGAATAGTCACTCGGGACGGCGAGGGTGACGCCGCCATTGGTGGTCTCCACGTCCAGTCCGGCCCCATCCCACCGTCGCCCATCCAGTTCCACATGCACGCCACCATTCGTGGTGCGTCCAGAGACGTCGCCCGCGACGCCATTCAGATGGACGCCCCCGTTCTGCGCACGAAAGTCGATCTCCCCGCGCACCTCCGTGACGGAAATCCCTCCGTTGAGCGTCTCTACGTCGAGGTCGGTGTCGGTAGGAACCATTACCTCCCATGACACGCCCCAGCTCTCGCGACGTCCCGTGTCAGGTCCGTCCGCGGAGAGTCGCCCGTTGCGGAACGTCACGCGCACGTCGGCTGCCAGCTCCCGCGCACGGTCGGGGCTCTGCGCGTTGGCCCAGATCTTGGCACGAACGGACACGCGATCCTGGCTCCACCCTTCTACCTGAACACCACCATTCTGCCCGCCGTCGACGGTGACATGCTGCTCAGCATCGAAGTCACCCTCGAGCGACATGCAGAAACGTTCGTCATCCCGTCCACTCCGCCCCTCACACCACGCATCATCCACCTGTGTCCACTGAGCCTCGGCCTCTACGGCCCCGACCACCGCCACCGCCAACAGAGCCCACCCCACGCGCGTCATCGTCATCGTCTTCCCTCTGGTACAGGATCCCGCTTCCAGGACATCAGACAGGCAGATGGGGCTTCGGGTTGCAGGAGAATCACTACGCCGTCGAACCCAACCAGCTACGTCACCGTGCGTAGAGAGCGAGATCACTCGGAGCGAGAGCTTGGTGAGTCACCACCCGGAACCAGCACACCCCGAGGAAACAGACATGTCCCATGCACGAAGCAACGCCCCCGGCCTCGCCCTCTTTCTCGCACTCTCCAGCACCGGGTGCCTCGACAGCGAGCCCTCCGAGTCTCTCACGGCCCCGGACATCCAGCCCGAGATGGCTTCTGTAAACGACGACAACGGCCGTCGGGGTCCGCTCACCGTATACACGCAGAACCTCTTCCTCGGCGGCGATACGGGTCCGCTCTTTACCCTCGACTTCTCCGACCCGTCCGCTCTCCCATCGATCATCCAGGCTACGACGGTCTTTTACGCTGACGTACAGGCCAGCGACATCCCGGGACGCGCTGCAGCATTCGTCGACGAGCTTCAGCGACGCCGTCCCGACGTGGTCGGTATGCAGGAGGCGGTCGGGTACGCCGAGGGCATGCTCAATCCGTTCACGAACGACTTCACGCCGACCGCAGCAGGCCCGGATCTGCTTGCCAGCGTCATGGCGGAGATCGACCGTCGCGGACTGCCGTATTCAGTCGCCGTCGTTCAGCCGACGACGCGCATCGCCCTCCCGATCGGAGGACCCACCGCGACCGGTCTCCCGGCTATCGCGGTCCAGGATCGGGTCGTCATGCTGAAGCACGACCGAGTCGAGGCGACGGCCACTGAACAGGGGGTCTATCAGGCGAAGCTTCCGCTCGGCCCAGCCGACATCGAGCGTGGCTGGGTGGGCCTGACTGTGGAGCGTGCCGGAACGCCGTACCACTTCGTGACCACGCACCTCGAGACGCAGGGAAGCACCGACCCCGCAGACGGGACCGCCTATTTCGTGAGGCTCGTCCATGACGGACAGGCCGCTCAGCTCCAGGCCATTCTGGCAGCCAAAGAGGGCGTAACCGTGCTGATGGGTGACCTGAACTCCGACGCGGAAGCGGATCCCTCGGCGCCTTCGTATACCGACACATACAGTGACCTCATCACGGCCGGGTTCACCGACGCATGGACCGAATCGGGAGCGAGCAGCGGCACCGGATTCACTTGCTGCCACGCCCCCGGCCTCGACGGCCCGAATGCGCTCGACGAGCGCATCGACTTCGTGCTCGTTCGTTCAACCGTGGAAGGACCCACAGACGCCGAACTCGATGAGTGGGACGGTGGCTCTGGTGCGCCGAGTCCCCTCTTCAGGACGACGCTCGTCGGCGAAAACGGTCGAGACAGAACCGACGAGGGATTGTGGCCCTCTGACCACGCTGGGATGATTTCGACGATCCGGTACTTCACACCGAGAGACTGACTCCCCCGTTCGCGTCTCGCCCAACAGGAAGGGCGCGCATCCTCTCGGATGCGCGCCCTTCGTGCAGAATCAGCCTCCGTAGCTGCGCCGTGCGGTCCCACAAGAGGGCCACTCATACGGCTGGCCGGTGCGCTCATCGACCGGGAGCATCCTCGTGTCGTGCGAAATCCGCTCCGGATCCTCCGACGCCTGGTACGCGACCATCGCGGCGAGCGTCGCGTTGTTCCGCAGATCGTCGAAGATGAGCTTGTCGAACGTGTCGATTCCGGTGTGCCACGTGTACTGGCGGTAGTCCGGGTAGTTGGACTGGAAGCGGAACGCAGGCACCGGGAGACAGGTGAACGCCATGTGGTCGCTGCCCCCTGCAATTCTGCGTCGCTCCCGACCCGGAAGCGGAATTCCTTCCGGGACACTGGGTGAGTCCAGCTCGATGTGGTCTGTGATCTCGGAAGGCATCGAAGAGAACCACCGCCCGAAGTGCTCACCGGCGCCCGTGAAGCCCTGCATGCGAATGAAGTCTACTCGCCACGCTCCGTTGTCCTGATTGAACGCGGCCTGCAGTCCGTCGATCACGTCCGGGTTGTCCTCGACGAAGGCCCGAGAGCCGTTGAGCCCCTGCTCTTCCGCACCCCAATGCCCGACGATGATCGTGCGACGCGGGTTCGGATACGTCGCCTTCAGGATCCTCATCGCCTCGAGCATCATGATCGTGCCGGTACCGTTATCGGTGGCACCGGACGCTCCGTCCCACGAGTCGAGATGCGCACTCAGCAGGACGTACTCGTCGGGGAGCTGCGTACCGGGGATCGTCCCGACGACGCTGAAGGCAGGAACCTCACCGGTGAACTCCACGTCTGCCTCGAGACGAACACGGGGCGACTGCCCATTCTGAGCGAGGCGGGTGACCAGTCCGTAGTCCTCGCAGTCCAGATGGACGCTCGGCATCTCGGTCGTGCTCGAGTCGAAAATCTTGTCCGCGCCCCAACCGTTGGACCAGTTGGCACGGAACACACCCGCGGCTCCCGCCGCCTCGAGGCGCTGCGCGATCTCGTCTTCGAGAGCGCCCGCGCTCCCCCGTGCCTGGCCGGAGGCGGCCAGCAACGACCGATTCCAGGCCAGCTCATCGGCTGCCCGCTCAGACTGCATCCGTTCCCAGGAGGCAGGGGTCGCATGCTGCTCCCACGACTCGGGTGCGCGGCATGTCGGCTCCGGGAAGGAGAGCGAAATGAGCTTCCCCCTGGCTTCGGGTAGCCATGCTTCGAACTCCGCCGCGCTGGAGAAGGTCGGAAACGCGACCACGTCGGCCTCGACGGGCCCATCCGTGCCTCCGCTCCATGCGAGCAGAGTCCCTCGGAGCGTGCGGACTCTGGGCGAGACGAGGTCGATGTGTGTGACGCCCCGCTCCCATCCACGCCACGTGCCGTACTCGTGCTTCTCGACGTCGACACCCCAGTCCTCGTAGCGCGACATGATCCAGTCAGCGGCGGCCTCGTACCGTGTGGAACCGGTGAGGCGCGGACCGATGGAATCGAGGAGGGTCTGAGCCAGCTCATACGCCTGCGAACCGCCCTCCATCCCCTCGGCCCACATCTGTCGGATCACCGGGTCGTCGGTGGGAAACGACTGGGCTTCGGCCGCGGTGGGAGCGAGTTGGGCCGAGAGCGCGAGCGCCACTGCCGAGACGGCGAGCGAGGTCTTCTTCATGCGACGTCCTTCCCTTGTGATCGACGGTCGTGGTCGGTGGTTACCGACTCAGTATCTCGGAATCTACTCCGGATGAGCCGAATCGTCCCCGACTCCGGTGAGCCTCGTGAGACAGCGAAGCACCTCATCACTGGACACCGAACCATGCGGTACGACAGCGAATCGACAGTCGGAGCACTTCGCCAGAGCGCGATGTTGGCGCTGTCCGGATTCATGCTGATGAGCTCGATCGCGGCCATCGGATCTGGTTGTGGTCCCGATGCGGATACCACGGTCTCACTCGAATCCAGATCATGGCAAGATTCGAGCGCACTCCTGGTCCACTCCGATCAGGCTCCTCACCCAGACCGGGCCTCCTGCAGCAGTGAACGCGCCTCGCTCACCAGCGGGTGCGAAGCGTCGACACGGATGAGCAGGAGCGACTCTACCTCTTCGAGCAGCGCGGCGGCCTCGGAGCGCCTGCCTGCGTCCATGAGCATGATCGCATACTCGAACTTCGCACCCGTCGCAAAACGATGACTGGGGCGAGAGAGGATTTCGTCGGCGAGCTGGATCGCAAAAAGGAAGTGCTCTTCCGCGACCTCGTAGTCACCCCCCGCCTGAGCTAGCAAACCGCGACTCCGCTCACTCGAAAGGCGGTAGACGCTGCGCGTGCTCCCGAGATGCTGCCCCATCGCCTCGGCCTGCGTCAGGTAGTCGTCGGCCTCCCGAACCCTGCCGGCGAGCGCGAGGGTCCGCCCGACCGCTACCAGGGAAGACAGAACCCCCGCGTGGTCCCGGTTCTCATGCCGGCGGACCTTCTCCTCCAGCGCGACCTGCTGATACGCCACGGATTCTTCGTACCGACCCATGTACTCCAGCACGCTACCCAACCCCTCCGACAGCCTGGCGGTGGTCTGGTGGTCCGGCCCCAGAGAGCGTTCGGCGGCAACCAGGGCTGCGCGCAGGTGACCCTCGGCCTCTTGCCACCGTCCCAGAGCTCCGAGATTCATGGCGTACTCGTTACGTGCCGCGAGAACCTCCGGGTGTTCGCTCCCGTAGAGCCGTACACTCATCGAGTACGCGCTGGCGAGAATCGGATCTGCCTCGACGTACTGCTCCCGCAGGCGACGAACCATTCCCACCGTGTGCAGCGCGGAGACCGAATTCGGTGTGGGGCGGGCATCGGGGTCCACCCGCGAGAGTATCTCGTTGAAGACAGCATCCGCCTCATCGAGCAGACCATCATCGTGCAACGAGGACGCGAGACCGAACATCAGATCCGCGACCGCCGCGGGGCTCTCGTCGATCTGTCGCTGCTCTTGCAGCGCACTCTCAAAGAGGGCCGCAGCCCGACCGTACTCGCCAGCCTGTCGCACCTGCCATCCGAGCGTGCGTTTCGCTTCGATGAGCTCCGGGTCCGGCCCATCCACCAGAGGTGTCCGAATGTCGATGGCACGGCTCAGAAGCTCGATCGCACGGCCCTGATCACTGAGATTCGAGTAGAGCACTCCCAGCTGTACGAGACTCTCGGAGGCCTCCAGGCTCACCGGGCCGAACACACCAGCCCGGAGCTCCAGCGCCTGCTCAGCCAGGGGCTGCGCCTGCTTGTACAGGCCCATGTTGTTGTACACACGTGCGACTTCCGAGAGCAAATCTGCCTGGACATCGGGCTGGTCACCGAACTCGGACCGGATGCGCTCGGCGCCTCGGTCCAGAAGATCCCGAGCCGTAATCGTATCTCCGAGCGACTCGCTCGGGTCGGACAGACGAAACAGGTCGCCCATCAGTTCGGCCACGAGTTGCGCCTTTTCGGCCTCATCCGCGGCGAGCGCCGCCGCGAGGGTCGCCCGCCGCGCCTGCCAGAGAGAGCCGGCGAGACCCGCGGTCAGGGCAAAACCTACGATTACGGCGGCCGTGACCGAAGTTCGGTTGCGCCGGACGAACTTCGTGGCACGGTACCTGGACGTCGGCGTCACAGACGAGACGAGCTCATGCTCCAGGTGTCGCCGAAGGTCGGCAGCGAGACGCTCTGCCGTGCTGTACCGCTCCTCCGGGTCCTTGGCGAGCGCCTTCATCACGATCGCATCGAGGTCTCCGCGCAGGCTTTTTCGCAACGCATCGGTTGTCGCTCTGCGGGCGAGTCCGACGACCTTCGGGGTCACCTCGACGCGCTGCCCTTCGATAGAGCGCGTGGTAGAATCCATGACCGCCTCACTCGGTGGTGCCGGCACGAACTCACCCACCGTTTTGGCGATCTCGTCGCGAAGATTCGAACCGAATCGATACGGTCGATGCCCCGAGAGCAGCTCGTACAGAAGCACCCCGAGTGAATACACGTCGGACGCCGTTCCCGGGGGCTCGCGTCTCACCTGTTCGGGACTCGCGTAGGCCGGTGTGAACCAGAGGCCGGTGGTCCCGCTCCCAGCCGAATTGGGATCGATCAGCCGCGCGACTCCGAAGTCGAGCAGCTTCACCGAGCCCTCCGCCGTGACCCAGATGTTGCTCGGCTTCAGATCGCAGTGGATAACGAGCCGTTCGTGCGCGTACTGCACGGGCACGAGCAAGTCGAGAAAAAGCCGCAGCCGATCTTCGATGGTCAGCCGGAGGTCGTCGCAGTGGCGGAGGATATTCTTGCCTTCCACGAACTCCATCGCGTAGAACGGATACCCCTCGGGCGTCACGCCACCATCGATCAGACGTGCGATCCCGTGGTGCTCGAGGCGTGCGAGGATCCGCCGCTCCTCGTTCGACCGCCGCTGAATGAGGGGGTCGGACACCTTCGTCGAAACCACCTTCAGAGCGACGCGCTGAACGAAGCCGTCTCCCTCTCGTTCGGCGAGGTAGACGGACGCCATCCCACCGGCCCCGAGCCAGTCGAGAACAGTGTACTGGCCAATGCGCGAGCCGATCATGGCCCGGCCCGCTTCCGCCGCACTGGACCACTGCGGGTCGACAGATGGTGAGGAGTCCGACCCACCCTCTATATCGGGCGAAAGAGTGATCCCAGCCCGGTCAGCGAGATCACCGAAGTACTCCTCAGAGGCCCCGGAAGCCTCGATCAACGACTCGACTTCGGCTCTCAGTTCCGGATCTTCACACTCGGAATCGAGAAAAGCCGCGCGAGCCAGAACATCGAGCTCCACCGCCTCCTCGAGGAGATGCTGGACCCGCTCCCACCGATCGGCGGCTCCGCTGCCTTTGTCGGCGCCTTCCTCAGTCCGACTCATCTGTGCGGTCCTCGTCCTGCATCTCGCGGAAGAGCCACGCACGAGCCATGGCCCAGTCCCGCTTGACCGTGGCCGGGGAGATATCGAGGGCTTCCGCAGTCTCCGGAATGTTAAGACCCGCGAAAAAGAGACACTCCACGACCTTCGACTGACGCGGGCTCATCGCCTCGAGCTTCTCCAGCGCTGCATTGAGCGTCAGCAGCTCATCCATCGCGTCGTCGGTGACGGCGTCGTCGTCGTAGAGCGTGACGTCGGTTGCTCCACCACCGCGCTTCTTCGCCGCCTGCTTCTCCGCGTAGTTGATCAGAACCTGGCGCATGGCGCGCGCCGTGGTGGCGTAGAAGTGGCCACGATTCTCGAATGACCCCTGCCCACTCGCGACCTTGAGGTAGGCCTCGTGGATCAGTCCGGTCGTGTTCATCGTATGTGCCCCCTGCCATCCCCGACGACGGGCACGTGCGATCTCCTTCAGCCGTGGATACACGACCTCGAAGACCTCATCCATTGCTGATTCGCTGCCGTCGCTCGCCGCGGCGAGGAGGCGGGTGATGTCGTCGGCTTCCATCGAAGGTCCCTTTCGGTTCTGTGAGCCGAAACGAGAAGATCCCCGGTATCCCATGTGAGCGCCAGTGTAGCGCGAGCCGGGATCGAAGGGGCGATAGGTCGATGAGTCAGGGACACAGTAGACAGAGGGTCTCCGGACTCGATCGGGGCAAGCTACGCTCCGCGATCGAGGACGCATTTACAGACCTCGCGCTGCATCCTCATCACCGCTTCCACTTCGTCTCCGGCCCTCCACTCGCCCATCGGCTTGGGTACACGGCAGAGCTTCTGAAGGGCGTACCCCGCCACGCTCTGGAATCGTTCGCCGGGGTCGGAAATCCCTTTCGAATGGATCACCCGTCGCCCGGCGAAGCCGTACTCGATATCGGGTGTGGTTCCGGCGTAGACGCCCTGATTGCCTCTCGAATGGTCGGCCCGGACGGCTGTGTGACCGGAGTCGACATGACTCCGGCCATGGTCGAGCGCGCGCTGCACTGCGTCTCGGTCGCCCGCGCGCCGAACGTCCGGATCCTGTGGGGCCACGCCGAGTCTCTGCCGCTTCCCGACGACAGTGTCGACTACGTAATCAGCAACGGGGTCTTCGCGCTGACGCCGGACAAGGGAGACGCGTTCCGTGAAGTCGCCCGAGTACTCAAGCCGGGTGGCCGCCTCCGCATCGCGGACGTCGTCGTGCAGTGGCGCATTCCCTCATTCATCTCCGAGGCTCTGCACCTCTGGACCGAGTGCATCGCCGGAGCGACCTGGCTCGAGGACTACCCTGCCCTGCTCGAGAAAGCCGGATTCGCCGACTCGCACATCACCGAAATCTTCGACGTCTTCGCCGGTACGAAGGTCGAAACCAACTCGAGTATCTTCGCGGCCCGCGGGGCGAACATCACCGCAGAAACGCCCCGTGCCGTCGCCAGCTAGAAGGCGAAGAGCTTCGTCAGCTTGATGGTGATACGCCGGTCCAGCAGCAGGTCGGACACACCGTTGTCCGATGGCTCGAGGTCCCGACGCTCAGAGTAGACAAGAAAGAGGTCACTCAGAGGCGAGTGAATGAAGTTCACCCGAACGTTGGTGACCAACTCACCGGTCGCATCGTTGTACTGGACCCAGGCTCCGGTCAGAAACTTCGTCGAGTACGAGTAGTCGATACGGGCCGAGTACACGTCGACGGTAAACGGGTCACCGGTCAGATCGATGACGTTGTGATCGGCCCCGAGATCGAAGCCGATATGTCGACTGGGCCGCCACACGACATTGCCGCCAAATGAGCGGCGATCGCCCTGAAAGTAGCCCCCACCTCCCACACGTAGCTCACCCGAGACCGAGCGGGCTGCATTCGACATGTAGCTGAGAGAACCTTCACGGAAGCCGTACCGACCCGCAGGCACCGTGCCACCAGACAGATCGAAGTCCTCGTCGAGGCGCTCGTAGCGGTCCTTCGCTTCGGCGGTAAAGCTCCCTCCATCCAGAAACGCGACCGCAAGTCCACCCACGAGGTTACGGGTCTCGAGCAGTCCGGCGAGATCGAGGAACTGCTCTGCCTCGATATAGGGGTTCAGCTCGTTGATGGCGGCGGCATTCAGCTGCGGGTGAATCCCCACCGTGCCGTAGTAGTGCTCGATCGCCTTGCGCCGGACGAAGCCGACGTCCGGTTCGAATTGATCGCCGATACGGCGATAGAGCACCGAAGCATTTGTGATCGCGTCCCGCCACGCAGCGGAGAGCCGTATGGCTCGGCTGTCTCCAACCGGAGTCGCGTCTCCCGGGGCGGGCGGCAGGCCACCGGCTTGCGAGTCTGATACGTCGGCGTAGTACGAATGAAGAATCAGATTTGAGAAGAGGTGCGCATTCGCGTCGACGCCCCAACTCCGATTGTACGCCGAGGGCCCACTCGTGGCCTGGCGATTGATGAAGATCCCACCAACGTCGAGCGCGTCGAAGAACGTCCTTCGCGCCCGCGCCACCGTGAAGTTCTCGGGGGCCAGTGCGTCGGTCTCTTCCGTCTGCATGTTGAGCGCGCCGACTTCGAAGCCCACGGCGCGCCCGGTCACGCGAGCGCCCGCCACGATCGGGATCGGACGTCCACCATCCAGGCCGATGCGCCGAGAGTTGAAGAGGGTGAAGTCACGCGGTGACGCCCCGAGTCGATAATTTCGCTCGGCAAGGTCCCCGAACTGATACGTGCCTGAGTTCTCGATGAAGAATTCGCGCTTCTCCGGAAAGAAGAGCGGGAAGCGATCGAGATTGACCTGCTCCTGATCCGCCTCGACCTGGGAAAAGTCGGTGCGCCAGGTGAGGTCGGCCGTCATACGGGGAGTAATCCCCCACTTCACGTCGACGCCGCCATCACCGCTGTATCCCAGATCTGCCGCATCGGGTAGTGCGCCGGCGAGATGCTCACCGAGCACGAACGGCTTCACCGTGACATTTCTGCCACTCTCGAGCTGCGGCAGACCCGTAAGCGTCCCTGCCTCCGCCATCCGGTGCAGTCGAGTCCGACGTGCAACCGGCGCCCAAAGGGAATCCTCATTCTTCCTCCGGATCCGTCGCAGGAAGTTGATCCCCCACACCTGCTCCCCGCGCGACGGGTCGAAGCGGAGCGTCTTGAACGGCACCGCCAACTCGACGCTCCACCCTTCGTCGTGGACCGAAGCCTCGACACGGAGAATTCCTTCCCACTCCGCGTTGCTGGTCCGCGAATTGTCGTACGCCTGCGCGTCCCGAATTGCGCCGTTCGCGTTCGTCATCAGGTAGTACGCGTTCCGGCGATCCAGAAAGGTGTCGAGCGAGACACCGAAGACGTCTTCGTTGGGACTGTAGAAGTCCTGAATCATCTGCTGCGCGACGATCCCACTCGGGTCCGAGTCGTACAACATCGCTCCGATGTACAACGTCTCGCCGTCGTAGAGGACACGGACTTCGGTACGTTCGGTGGCAGGGGACCCGGTCGCTGGCGTCGATTGCACAAAGCCGGTTGCCGGAACTGCCGCAGCCCAGGCGGCCTCATCGAGGACGCCGTCGACGGTGATCGGCCCCGACGCCTCGACGGCGATCATCTCGGGAC
>JBDGVS010000009.1:0-29811 GCA_039585535.1 Gemmatimonadota bacterium
GTTCGAGCTTGCCCCAACCCATGTCGAGGCGGAACAACTCCTCCATCGTCGCAAACATCTTCACGACATCCAGGAAGAGGATGAAGACGAAGCGGTAGATCAACGCCATCGGCACCAGGCCCAACGACTCCTCTTCCATCGAAACCGTGACCAGTGCCGCGACGAGGTCGAGCAACGTGAGGAGGACCATCCAGTAGAGGATGAGCTCACCCGCCCCGAAGAGGAGGGCCACGATCGCGAAGAAGAGGTGTGCGAAGACGTTCATCACCGGCCAGACCAACGCTTCGAAGCCGAGCTGCACCGTCGAAATCCAGAGCGGGAAGTCGGGAAAGGGGCGCAGAAAGATTCCCTTTCGCTTACGAATGGCCTGGAGAATGCCACGGGTCCATCGGTACCGCTGCTGAGTAAGATCCCGCCAGGTTTCCGGGGCCTCGCTCCACGCGATCGCCTGATCCTCGTATTCGACCCGCCACCCGGCAGACATCATCTTGAGCGTCAGGTCGGCATCCTCGGCGAAGGTGTCTTCGTCGTATCCGCCGATCTCTTCCAACGCCTCGCGGCGGAACAGCCCGACAGGACCAGGTACGATGTTGACCGCGGCAATAAAGCCCTGAGCGCGTCGAGGCATGTTCAGGCCCTCGATGTACTCCAACGCCTGTAGCTTCGTCACGATCGATCCGCGGTTCTCGACTTTTACATTCCCGGCCACGGCACCGACGGAGGGGTTCCCGAAGTGACGCGCGGCCTCGAGTAGCGTCCGCGGCTCCAGAGAGGAGTCGGCATCCATGCACATGATGAGAGGGTGCATGGAGTGGGCGATACCGGCGTTCAGCGCGGAAGCCTTCCCCCCGTTCGGCTTGGTGATCACGCGGAACAGGCCTGGCCCCCGCTGCCCTTCCCACCGAGCCGCGATCTCGAGCGTGTCGTCTGTCGACCCGTCGTCGATGACGAGAACCTCGAAGTGGGGATACTCGAGCTGCATCAGGCTCGTGAGCGCCCGCTCCAGCACGACGCCCTCGTTGTATGCCGGCACCAGGATCGAGATCGGCGGCAGCTCCCGGATCTCACGCACACCGAGAACGTTTCGTTCCGCATGGCCCAGATAGGAGAACCAGAGGAGAGCGAAGTACCTCAGGAACAGGATCACCAGGAAGATGATCAGCGACACGACCACCGCCCGGACCAGAATCCGCTGGATATCCGGGCCGATGAGAAGCGCCCACACTACGAAAGCCAGCGTGATACCAACGGTCGCGAATACGACGGCCAGCGACTGCCAGATCGAGGTGCGGTTGTCGCTCATCGGATCGGCGCTCCGGTGTCATCACTGCGACCCGTCGAACCACCCCGCCCAAACCAGCCACGGGCGCCGAACGACACGTTGACGCCGTACGACCGATATCCGGTGAAGCGACCCTGCCCATAGAAGAACTCGATCGCAGTCCGGTACTTCGCGCCCTCACGACGGACGCCGACCCGGGCAGAAAGATCGGGGACGACTTCCACATCCGTCGTCGCGCGCTCGTTGATCCAGGCGACGCCGGGGGTGAGTCGTGCGTCGAGCTCCCACCACGTAGAGAGCGGGCGGGTCCACTGGAGGTACGGTCCGACCGAGAGGTTCGCGTCCGGATCCCAGTAGAGAGGGAAGCCGGCGGCAGCCGGCGCAGCATCGCGATAATGCAGCGCACGCGCACTGACTCCGAGCGTCAACTCTCGCGAGAGAATCCGTCCCACGCTCAGCGCACCCTGCAGCCGTGTGTTCCGCGCAGCGCCCGCGACATCGACATGGTCGATGGATGCGACCTCGGCAGTCACACCCGTCACCCAGCGCTCACCGAGCGGCTCGGTGTGCGACGCCTGCAGTCGATCCTGGCGCACGTTCGCCTGCACGGACTGGAGCGTATTGGTCAATCCAAACGCAGGCTCATGATCGAAACGCACGTCCGTGCGACGTCCCCGAGCGCCGACCAGTCGTGCGGACGCCCCGATCCCGAGATCGACTTCTCCGTCACGGATCGTCTGCACCCCTCCATGGAGCGCGGTGCGAACCGTACCCCAGCGCCACCAGCGCGCGCCTTCGAGCTCGGCGAAGAGGCCTTCCTGCTGGGCCGCCCCGCCCGTGAGGTCGAGGCCCTCTACGAAACGGCCGCCTGTGCGCGTACCCCAGACCCAGTCTTCGTCGATTCCGAACCACTCCCCTCCAAGGTCCAGTCTCGATCATCATCCGGTCCACTTCAGCCCGGAGGGTCGCCAGCCCGTCCGTCGCACCCGGGTGCTCCGGCTCTTCGGCCAGAGCTCGCTCATATTGTCCGACGGCGGCGAGACGGTCCCCATTCCAGCGTTCGAGATCTCCGAGCAATGCATACACGTCCGCTTTCGTCACCGGCGGGGGCTCATTAATCGCGTCCGCGGCCTCCTCATCGACTGCGACAGCGGCCGGGGCCGCCGCCTCTTCGTCGAGGAGCACCAGGAGCGCCTCCAGGCGGACCCGAGCGTCGTCGGTGCGGTCCGTCCATATCTCGAGTTGCGCCATCCTGAACTGAAGACGGCTGTCACGTCCTCCGGTAATCCTTTCGACGTTCTTCAGCGCCTCGAGTGCCCCGTCGAAATCTTCGCGCTCGTACTGGAGAAAGTTCGCCCACGCCTCCCAGGAGGCGGCGTCTTCGGGGTTCTCCTCGAGCGCGACCCGGAACAACTCCTCGGCTCGATCCAGCTCTCCCAGCTCCCGAGCCGCGATCGCCTGATCGAGTGTGCTGGGCGGTGGCGGCGGCACGACCTCAGGCTCCGGCGGCGGGGTCAGAGCCCAGCGCACGTCGTCACGGAGCGCTACCGCGCCTGCCGACACGAGCTGCGTCTCGGTCAGGTCAGCAAGGATCGCGTCGGCGTCTTCGAGGCGATTCGTATAGTAGTAAACCCGGGCCAACTCGACGCGGAGTGGCACCGATTCGGGGTGCACTTCGAGGGCATCGAGCAGCACATCCTCGGCTGCGGCATAGTCACGAACCCAGGCCAGCGCCTGCGCCCACTCCAGCCACAACGCCTCATTCTCCGGCGCGCTGCTCAGAAGGTCCGAGTAGTGCTCCGAGGCATCGCCGACCCGGCCTACGTCGCGGAGCACTCGAGCGAGCAGAAGGCGGAGCTCTGCGTCATCCCGCGCCACGAGTAGCTGTTCGAGAATCGGAATCGCCCGCTCCGGATACCCTGCCGCTGCCAACGTCAGCGCGTACTCACGCCGGACGTCGCGGTCGGCGGGATACTCTCCGAGGTAGTCCTCGAAGTGAGGAATCGCCGCTTCGTACCGTTCCGCCTCGAGGAGTGGGATCACTCGGGCCCAGAAGATCTCCGCCGGCCCCCGGGGAATCTCATCCGGCGCCGCGGGCGGCGGGAGCGCAGCAACGCGTGCCGCGTTCATCGGCTCGAACGGCGTCGACGGATCCGGAAGGATCAGTGTTCCCTCGCGGAAGCCCGAACTCAGCACGTACCGCTGTGGGAGAACGTAGAGTACGAGAACCAGGGTTCCCGATACGAGCAGCGTCGCCGTGCCCGCAAATCGGAGAAAGTACCTGGTGTCGCTCTTCCCCCGTCTATCCGGCCGAGGCACTGTTCGATTCCAGACGGGCCATGATGCGTTCGGCATCGGCCGGATGGCTCAGGACCTCGATCGAAACCCCAGCGTCGCCGTCTGCCTCGGGACGCGCGTCGAGACGGGAGCGCAGCCGATCGAGGAACGGACCCAACTGCCCCTCTCGTGCGCCCTGAAGAAGTACGGCACATCGCTCCGAGTTCACGGCGACCAGGTCCCCGTCATCCGCTCGAACCTGCTCGGCGACCGCGACTTCCAGCTCCACAGACGGCAGCTTGGCCGATGTGATATCGAGGATGCAGAAGAAGGCGAGGTCGGGGTTGGCCGCGCGCTTGAGGATCTCCGAGATGAACGTGTCCCGCGAGACGCGACCACCGTCGGAGTCCTCGGGGATCAGCCCCGACATCATCGAGACGGGCTCTTCACCCTCTGTGTTGACGGTCGGCTTTGCGCCTCGTGCGATAGACTGCCGGATACGGATGCTCAACTCACGAAAGTCGACACCGCCACTCAGGAAGTCGTCGGCGCCCGCCTCCAGAACGTGGATGCGATCCGTGGCGCGCACCGCATCGTCGGATGCCAGCACGATCGCAGCACGCGTAAGAGGACGGATCGCCCGGCAGGCCTGCAACGCCTCACGACCGCGCTGCCGGGACGTATGGATCAGGACGCCACCATATTTCACGCCTGACTGGACCTTTGCTACGGCCTCGATGGGCTCTGAGATGACGTCGGTCTCGAATGAGGTCTTCGCCCATGCCTCGAGATCTGCGGCCTGCTCCCCACCCAGAGACACGAGCAGGAGCCGATTCTCGTCGATGCCTCCACGGTCCACACCGCGACGAGCCGGATAGCTCTCCGGCTGGATCAGTCCTTCACCCGGCTTGAGCTCGAGAGAGATCGTCTCTTCGCGCTGACCGGCCTTGGGCACGGCTCGAGCCACGGTGACCTGATAGAGTCCATCGTCGCGCTTTTCGAGGACGAGCCGCCCTGTCGTCGCGTGGACCAGCCAGTCGGCGGAGGAGGGCAACGACGTTGCACCGCCATCGACGGAGAACGTCGACAGGACAGTCGCGTCGGTGCGGCGTGCCCAGGCGAGGAAGGTCGAGCCGAGAAGCGTCTTGGCGCCTCCGGTCAGGAACATCGAACCCGGGTCCACGGCGATCCGTGTGAGCCCCGACTGCAGCACCTTGTCGAGCTCCTCGACGACCTCTTCCGGAGCGATCGAGCGAATCGCGCGAAGCTCGAAATCCTCCTTGAAGCCGACGATCTGAAGCAGTCCCGACTCCCAGGCGTGCCACATGTCGAAGCCCCATGCCGCCGCGACGCCGAGAATGCCGTCGATATCCGCGTTCGTCACTAGTGCACACGGCTCACCCGCGCGGATTCCTTCATGCACAAATTGCAGAGCCGCAACCATCTTTTCCGGACCCGGCGCCCCGAGAACGAGATAGGAGCCACCGGTGTCGAGGCCGCCGGCGCGCTCGTCGAGCGGGCCGATACCCGAGCGGGTCATGATGTCACTCATGGCGTCTTGAACCCACGCGCAGGCCGAGAAACGGCTTCACGTGGTAGAGTTGGGGGGGCGGTGGTTGTATTCAACATATTCGTCTCTGGGGGCGACGACGTCTGAATCTAAGGGCTCAGTCACTTCGAAACGCATCGTATCTCCGGATCGAAATGACCGCATTGTTTACCGGACCGGTGACTCTGGCTCGGCATGCTGTAGTGAAGTGCAGGAATCGGGCCAGCGAACGACTCAGAAGCCCCACCAAAGCCGAACACCCGCCAATCCGTTTCGCGGCTCGACATCGCCAGCGTTCGTGGTGGTCGAGTACGTCGCCATGATCCCGGCATTCAACGTGATTCGATAGCCTACGGCGCCCTCCCATCTGTTGACGTCGTAGTCCCACTCCTGCGGATCGGGCCCCTGAATTTCTCCGAAGTCGATCCGGCCAAATCGAGCGGCGACGGACCAGCCGACAGCGACATCCATCTGCGCCTCGACCGTGTATCCGAGATCCACAGCGCGATCGTCGATATTCGGTACGTCCCACGAGTCGTGGATGAATTCGCCGCGGAACACGAACGGCCCGCGCGCGAAGGCCGCATCGACAGACCACAGCTCCTGATCGTAGGTAGAACCAGGCGCGGGTGCCTCGGGCGCGTTGGGGATGTCGTTCGGGACGTACGGCCCGTTGTTGTACGAAGCTCCCAGTTGCAGCTCCGGCGAGATCTTCACGGAGGTCCCGGCAACCCAGGAGACGCTCTCTTCGATGAGGTCGAACTCGTACCAGTCGAGCGGTTCACTCGACGGGGGAGTATTCATCGCAGCCACTCGGAAGGTGAATCGACCGAGGGAGGCCGTCCCCATTCCACCCCATTGGTACGGGACCGCCCACACCGGAGGCGCCCCGTCTGCACGCCATTCGTCGGGGTCGTCCTTCCATCGCGTGAACGAACGCTCATCACGCGGTGCCCACCGACGGGAAATAATCGTCCGGTGGTCGTATGGCAGAGGCGGTCGAATGAACGGGTCCATCACCGAGAGGTGCCGATTCGTATACGAACCGAACGGACTCGCGAAAATCCCACCCTGCACGGTCAGCGAGCCCGACCCGTTGGACACACGCAGGTAGGCTTGCTCGAGCCGGGCCTCCCAGAAGTCCGCCGTAGGTGCTTCGCCACGGTCGCCGCGCCACTCGACGAGTCCGTAGACGTGATCACCGAAGAAGGTGTCGAGGAAGAGACGAACGCGCGGCGCGAAGAGGTAGCCTGACCCGACCGCGAGCCCGGAGGGGCCCTTCTCCTCGTTGGAGAAGTAGAAGGACTCGAGATCGAGCTGCCCGCTCAGGTCGAGTTGAACCGCTCCGCTCTCGGAGAGGTAGCCGATGCCGGCGTCTGCGAGAGTTGGAAACTGTGCACTGAGTGGTGCAGCAGCTAAGCCGAGCGAGGTAGCGACCAGGCCGAGTGTCGCAGCCGCCAGCACGCCGAGCGAGGCGACGGAGGGGGCGACTTCTTCCACGGAGAAGACCTCCACTCGCCGGGAGAAGCCTTTGAGATCGCGGTCGCCGAGTGACGACGCGATACAGGCATCACCGACCGCCTCCCTGGTTGCGTCACTCACGACGATCTGACCAGCCTTCGCCTCACTGGTCAGCCGAGCCGCCAGATTCACCGTGGTCCCGAGCACGGTGTAGTTCATGCGATCGCTCGAGCCCATGTTCCCGGCCACAGCAAGGCCAGTGGCGATCCCGATGCCCAGCCCCAGTGGGTCCTCTCCACGCTGTTCACGTACGTGATTCATCTCGTCGACTCCTTCCCGCATACGGGCGGCGGCCTTGAGGGCGCGCAAGGCGTGGTCGTCCTGCGCCACGGGTGCTCCGAAGACGGCCATGACTTCGTCGCCGATGAACTTGTCGACGACTCCGCCCTCGTCGTCCACCGCGTTCGCCAGATGCTCCATACACTCGTTCAGGAGGTGGATGACCTTCTGAGGTCCCATTCGCTCCGATAGCGCAGTAAATCCGCGAATGTCGGCGAACAGCACTGTCACCTCCCGATTCTCGCCACCGAGCTCCACGTCGCCCTTCATCAACTCTTCGGCGATATCCTGCGACACCACCTTGCTCAAAACGGAGCGGTATTGCTCGCGGACCAGCAGACCCCTCGTCATCTCGTTGAAGGCCTTCGCCAGCGTGCCCATCTCGTCGCGAGACATCACCTCAACCTCGGTCCTGTAGTCACCCGCAGCGACGCGCTTCGAAGCGTCGACGAGCGCTCGCACCGGTCGGGTGAGGCTACGACTGATCGCTGTGCCAAGGAGCACGGAGAGAGCCAACGCTGCGGCTCCTCCGAGGAAGAGAGCGCGCAAGATGGAGGCGAAGGGGGCGATGACGGCGTCGAGGGGCACGGCAACGATGTAGTGGCCCTCATCCGGTCGGGTCGGCACCAGCGGATCCGAACGGATCGAATACTCCATACCCTCGATGATCACCCGGAGGGGCTCGTCCGTGGCCATGGAGGCGATCATCGCCTCTTCGAGCTCTGCATCAACGCCCGACGAATGGAGGATGCAGGAGCCCCCGTACGCGAGGCAGCCTTCAAAGCCCCCGACCTCGGCGATCTCATTGATCTCCTCGGCCAGGATGGGGAGTCCAATCACGGCCGCCCCGATCGGCTCACGCCGATACTCCAGGTACGACGCCTGGACCCCATACATCGTCCCGTCGAGAACCCGAAACCCTCTGAGTTCGATCGAGTCCCCGAAGAGGACGGCCTCGGCCAGGGGGCGAGCGTCGACCGGATCCCCCTCCATGCTGTCCGCCTCGCCTACCACGCTCAGAACGGGAAGACCATCTGCATTGGTGAGCACGAAGAGAGCGTCACGCTGCTCCTGCAATGCCATCTCATACACGAGGTCGCCGTTCAGGTACTGGAAGTCATTGTCTGCCAGCGCCCCTCTGACCCGTTGAATGGCCCTTGTCGAGGCGATGAAGGGTCGGCCGAGTACGGAGATCGCCTGCTGCCGGACGTCGTTACGAAGTGCAAACAGCTGACCGGCCGTTCGTACCGTCCTCGCAGCCACTGCGTCGACCTGTCGATCAGTAACCGAGCGAACGACGACAAAGGTGACGATCAGAAGGAGACCGACCGTCCCCAGGAGTGCCGAGAGGAGCTTGGCGCTGAAGCTCTCCCGGATGTGAATCACCTCCGCAACTCCACCTCGACCCTCGTATCCGATCCGACGGTCACTGCAACCTCCGTCCGTTCTTCATCGTGTGACGGGTGCCACGCGATGAGGATGTACTCCCCGGGTGGCACACCATCGATCGAGAAGGTGCCATCATCCGCGACAACCGCGTGATAGGGGTTCTCCGTCACCACGATGATGCCCGCCATGTGCTCATGAACTTCACACTGCACCTCGATTCGACCGGGCTTGTCGAACGTGACCTCCCGAGACTCACCCTGGGGAAACCGCCCAAGATCGAAACGCGTCGGACCGACGTACGAGAAGACGTTGTGGAAGAAGGAGTCACCGTTCGGAAATGACACGGTGCCTCCCGCCATCAATGCGAGCGTCGACGGAACGAAGAGCGTGTCACTCTGGAGCATCTCGGGATTCGCGTCGTAGCCGTCGGGCGTGGGGCCCGCGATAGCGCCCTCCAGATACACGACGGCCGACGTCAACTGTACCTCCCGAGGTGGACCGGCTGCGTTGTACCGGTCTGCCCTGCGTCTGGACGGAGGCGGCGGTTCGAGCGTCACCAACCCCGAAATCGTTCCGGTGGTCTGGCCCAGGGCCTCTCCCGAGCTGACAAACGTGAGGAGGCCTGCGGAGAGCAGCGCCAACCCGATCTGCGCGGTCTTCAAGTGTGGTCCTCCCTGGCCTGGAGAAGTGTCGTCATCACCCACCAAGATACAGAGGAGTGGGGGTCCTGACTCAACGGTGCAAGAGTTGACGTACCCGATCAGGGATCGAGACGCGTTTAGCTCCCGCTCCCCAACACCTCCGGACGCAAGTCCTCTACGATATAAAATGACACGGCGTCGATCTCACGCGGGCTGATCCCGGCGACGCCCCATGTAGGCATTCCTACCGCGTGTCCTATAAATACCCGACGCCGGACCCCGTCCAGCGAATCGCCCAACGCCCAGTCAGGCCCCACGAGTGAAGGCACCGCGAGGCCACGGCCGGCAGCATAGTCGGTATCGCCCTCGCCGAGCGTTCCGTGACAGCTCCGACACTTCGCGGCGAAGACGGCGTTGCCCTCCCGCACCCGCTGGTCTTCACTCGACCAGGTGAGGGTATCGAAGCGCATCCCCGCGAAGCGCGTCCCCGCATCCGACACCCGAGCCTCCCGATCGGGAGGCTCCATCTCCTTCTTGCACGCTCCGAGCAGGAGGAGTGCCACGGCAACGACCAGACTCCGACGCATCACCTTTCCCCTACTCTCGAGCCGTTGGATCATTGGGATGGACGAGGGAAGCACCCGAAGCAATCTCGCGCACCCGAGCGAGGGCGACCGCCGCGGCCTCCGCATCGCCGCGTCCGTCCTCCGCCATGTAGAGCCCGAACCACCCGACTGCGAGCTCCGGATCGATTTCGGTGACCGCGAGGAAGTGCTCCCTGCCCACATCGAAGGAGTCGGCCCGGATCGCCGCATTGCCTGCATCGACAAGTGCAACGATCTCCGGACCCCATTCGGCGCGTTGAACTTCACCGCTCAGCGGATCGACCGAGTCCGTACGCTGGTCGTCCGGTCGACATCCCGCGACGACGGTCAACACGAGAAGACAGGCGGTGAGCCGTGGAATGATCGTCATCCTCCACCCCCGAGCGGATTCGAAGTGTGACACGCTATGCAGGTGCGGGGACTCTGCGCCCAGGCCGCCTCCGCATCGAAGTCCGCCGTGTGCGGACTGATTCGGTACGCACCCAGGACGCCGTGGCACTGGACGCAGTCATTTTGCTGATGACACGACGCGCAGCTCTCCAGACTCTGGCGAGCTGCCCCACCGTGCCGGAGGAGCCATAGTGGTTCGGCATCGTGATACCCCGCCTCCAGTCGCCCCTGACTCACGAGTCCGCTCTCCTGGTGGCACTCCCGGCAGAACGCGGCCGTGCTGTGGCACGACGCACACTCCGACGAACGGCCCCACGCGTCGGCCGCGTGCTGAGAGACGAAGCTGGTGGGGTGGTAACCGCCATCAGCCGGGCCGTCGTGACATTGGGCGCAGTACGTGTCGGTGTGGCACGCCGCGCACGTTCCCGGATCGGCCGCTGCGAGATTCGAATGCGACGAGAGGAAGAACGCCGAGGCATGCGTCTCTGGAGGCGTAACCTCCAGGTGAACGCCCGGTGCCCGACTCTCCGACCGGGACAGGAGCGTCTCGACAGGACCCGGTGCAGGCTCCACATGACAGGAGAGGCAGTCGTTGCTGGTGTGACAGGTGGCGCACTCCGCCGTGCCACTCGAACCCTCGGGCGCGTGCGTCGCCTGAAACGAAATCGTCTCGTGCGAGGCTGGGGTAGGGTAGGCACTCGCCCACTCCGGCTGATCCATATCCACCGGCGCCGCAGGGATCGCTCCGATCTCCGTCAGCCCCGGATCGACATGGCAGGCGACACATCGATCGGACGTATGGCACGTTGCGCAGCGCGCGGCGGCGTCCACGCCGCGAGTGCCCCCTTCCCCGTCACCCGCTACGGCCACTCCATGGCTCGAAGCCAGGAAGTCGGGGTCGTCGTGATCCGCCGGCGCAGAGAGTGCTGCGATACGCTCGATCGGGAAGCGTGACTCGGCCAGCGGGACGTGGCACGACGCGCATTCAGCAGCCGGAGTATCCGCGAAGTGGTCGTCCCGTTGGTGCGCGTGACACCCCCAGCACGTCTCCAGCTGGGTCGCGTCGGTGACGGCCATTCGCCCCACGGAGGCATCCGCGTGGCACGACACGCACGACGTCACGGGGTCCCCCGCGGCTGAGAGCTCCAGGGCATGATCTCCATGCGCGAAGCGGACATTCGACACGCGGTCCGATGGCCCGGCCCACGTGACTCTGCGTAGATCGCTTCCATCATGACAGCCGGCACACTGACTCGGCGCGGGATACATCGCTTCGACATCCCCGTTCTCGACTCCCTGGTGGCAGCCAGCACAGACCGGAAAGAGTCCTGCGTGGTCCTCGTGCGGGAATGGCGCCTCCTGCCTGGGGGCGAGCGCCGAAGCGACCCCGACCCCGAAGCACAGCAGTACCACGCCGGTTGCCGCTGCGGGCAGTGGCGAGCGGAGAAGCTTCATCGGCGCATCCGGTTGGCTCGCCCTGCGTCACGACCGATCGCAATTCGCAGCGTCGACCAGCCGCGAGCCTGATTCCAGGGACTCTCGACTCCATCACCCTCTACGGAGTGGCGGATCACGGAAGCGCCTCCGACGAAGGTGACACGAGAGGTAAGGCCAGCGTCGAATGTAAAGCCCGCACCGTAAGCGCGGCCATCGCCCAGCCGATACTGCTCGATCTGCTGGAATGCGGTCCCGGTCACGGCCAGCGAGTAGCGGTCAGTCGGACTCCAGCGTAACGATCCGTCCCCCGAACTCAGGTAGCCACCCGGCCCCCACTCCATGCGATACGAGCCGTCGACCGTCCACATCGGGGAGAAGCTCCAGGCGGCACCCGCCTCGCCTCTCCACCCCATGTCTTCGAGCGCTCGGAGCACGGTCGTGGTCTCGGTGTCGCCATAGAGTCGCCACCCTCCGGACGCCCAGAGTCCGAGCGAAGTCGTTGCCGACCACCCCACTCGCGCCATCGCCTCGTGGTAGGCGACCGGCTCGAATAAGCCCCAGATGGTCGAGAGCGAGAAGTACGGCACGTAGCGGCGCGCCGTGACGGAGGCCATCCATTGCCCGCCCCCGAAGGGTGACGAAGCGGTGAGGTGCCCCTTTCCGGGCTGCTGACGACCGAAGTCCCAGTCGATACCTCCCGCGAGACTGACCCGAGGCAGCGTGGTCGCGGCATCGAAGGACGCGCGTTCGGCTGCCAGTCCGGATCGGTCAGCCAGGATCTCGCGTTGGTACCGAAGAGTGCTGGTCACTCCGAAGACGCGCCCGCGCGCCGACCCGCCAAAGAGGTAGACGTTTTGATCGGGGACAAAGTCCTCGATCCCCTCCAGCGCCTTGTATGCGGGATCACGAAGGCCTCGGGCCAGGCTACGACCCCCGTATCCCTCGACGTTCCATGTCCCGATGCGCCAGCCTGCGCTCGCTCCGTCGAACGAAGCGAAGCCCAGGCCCGAACGGATTTCCTGTCGGCCGAGCCGCACGGTCCAGCCGCTTCGAATCCACTGTGCGTAGCCGAGTAGCGCATCGAAGTGATCCGCGGACCGGGGCCACACGAAGTCGCTGCCCATGCCGGCACGGCCACGCATGTACAGCGTGGCCGAGAGGCCTTCCACGCCGAAGCCCCACGCAGTCAGGCTGACGTCCTGAGTGCCAATCAGCGACAGCTGCTCTCCGGCGGGCAGGTAGCAAGGCTCTCCTTCTACGCACCCGCCAGCGACCTGGGCCAGCGGTCGCATCTCCACGGCCTGGATCGTCGTGCCGGCCCACCCGCGCATGCCGAGCGTCTGTGCTCGACCGGGGATCGGTATCACGGCGAGTACGAGCAGGGCTCCAACCCCCACGCGGGCGCTACGGGCAGGCGCCCCGGAGACCGCGCGCGGATTCATCCCACGTCCGGCATCACATGGCACTCGACACAGTTACCACCCTCGACGCGATGATCGACCTGGTCCTGGTGGCAGACGGTGCACACGCTTCGTGTCCGGGGCAGCCCCTCGAACGGAAGGTCCTGATGACACCCGGCGCCCGAGCAGGTCACGTGGGCCGTCTCGATCTCGTGCGGTGCGTCAGCCTGTGTCACATGACACGAAACACACGAAGCCTCCGGCTCGTGATGCTCCTCATGACAGGAGGCACAGTCGACCTGGCTGGCCGACATCTCGAGTCCTTCGGTGTGACACGACGCGCAGTCGAGACCCTCGTGCACAACGTGTTCGAAGGGCAGTGCTCGGGTGGCCGTGCCTCCGGTCGAGAGTGCGAGCGTGCGGGTAAGTTCGAAGGAAGCCGACGGCGTCGCCTCCGACGTGTGGCACGTTGCGCAGCCGTCTGCCGCGACGGTTTCTTCGGAGTGATGACAACTCCGGCAGTCGGTCACCGTCGTAACGGTCGTCTGCCCGTGCCGCTCGGTACTCTCGTGACAGTCCGCGCATTGGGCCGCACGGTGCTGGGAGTGGAGGAAGTCCAGTTCCTGGGGGATCGGGTATCCCCACGAGTGGAGTGCGCTCGCCCCCGGCTGGAGGGCTGATGCGCCCGAAGCGCGCACGGGCATCTCGGGACGGACGGATCTAACTGGCTCCAGGGCGAGGTTGCCACCGGCAGGGCCGTGCGGAGACTCGGCCGATCGTCGCGCCACCCCGGGGTCGTCGTCGAGAATATCCTGATGACACGCGACGCAATTCGCGCCGTCCACGTGGAAGTCGTGCGCCTGATGGCAGTAGAGGCAGTCGACGGCCACGGCCTCATCGAGGCCCTCATGGAAGGGAGTGAGCGAGGCCGGGTCCTGATGGCAGGCCGACGTGGAACACGACTGCACAGCCTCTCCCGGCGTTTCCTGGGCATGCGGATTGTGGCACGACGCGCACGCCCCCTCATGGGGATCGTCTTCCGGCAACTCGAGCAGGACCCGCATCGCGTGGCAACTCAGACATGTCGTCTGATCCGGCGCAATCGCTGCAGACGCGGCCTCGAGGTCGTCCGCACGAGCGTTGAAGCCGTGACACGCAGCGCAGTGCATGGTCAGGTCACTCATCGCGCCGAGCTGTACATCGCTATCGGTGTGACAACCCGATTGGGCGCACGTCTCGTCTGACGCGGTGAACTGATGCAATGAACTCTGATGGCATTCGACACACTTCAGCCCGTCGAGCGCCGGGTCTTCGGACTCGAAGTGAATCCGGTGGCCTGCCGAGTTCGCTACCAGAGCCCACTTCTCCGGGTCGCCATTCACGTGGCAGTCCGCGCACAGCTTGTTCGGCACTTCGGCATGGACCGAGATCACGTCCGGGTTCCGAAGCACTCCAGTGGCGCCCATCATGCTCCGTTCGATGAGCGTCGGTTGATGACACGCCTTGCACCCCATCCCTCGATGAGCGCTCTCGGCGAAGAGTTCGTACGGGTCCTGCATGAGGTGGCACGAGAAGCAAAACTCGTTGTCGTGCTGGACGTAGTCGTACGTCTTGTAGGCGTAGTAGCCACCGGCGCTGCTCCCGGCGACGATCAGGATGCCGAGGGCCAGGAGGGCGATAAGAGGGAGGCCGGAGAGCCAGCCCCGCACCCGATGGACGACGGCGCTGGCCTTTTCAGACACCCGCACCGTCAGGGAAGTCCGTAGAAGCGCCGGACCTCGGCGATGCTTGCGTTCAACAAGGACCGGATCAGAAACGCGTTGTGCACGACGGCCCCGGACGTCTCGGCAAGATCGAGGTTGAACTGAGAGCCCTCGGCTAACGTGTAGACGCCGTCGTCCGGATCGAACTCACCCGGATCGACGAGCGCGAGGAGGCCCTCGAGTTCGATGATCAGGGGGGCGACGCTGGCCTCGGCGGTCTCCACCAGACCTTGTGCGACCTCCTCGGAGTGGCACTCGGTGCACGACCGGTACGACTTCGCATCGCTGTCGCACGGTCCGGGTCCGGGGACACCCTGTGCGTCCACACACGGAGTCGCTTCGAAGCTGTGCCCTGTCGCGTTGAACACGAACTCGCCTGTGACCTCGTCGGTGATTTCATACGACTCGACGTGACAGCCGGCGCACAGGCGCGGGTTCTGATCGGTAGAGCCGTGCGTCGAGAGGATCGGGCTCTGCAATCCAGGCGGGAACCAGCCCGCGGTACCGAGGATGGTCGGACCTTCGGGGGAGTGAGGGCCACGGTTCGCAGCATCCAGATCGGGAGAGCCCCGCTTCTGGTGACACTGCATACAGAGGTTCACATCGACGCTCGGAAAGTCGATCGGGTAGCGGAGCTGGCCGCCGTCTTCCGAGCCATGAGGATCGTGGCACACGGCGCAGGTGATGGGCAGATGCTGGTTCGGCTGATCGACGTCGTCCTTTTCGAGGTAGTTCGTGTTCACCCCGAAGAGGCGGAGCGCGCCCTCCCCTGTATGGCAGTCCTGGCATCCCTCGCGGCCCGCAGGTGACTGGATCACCGACCCGTGGCCCGACTCCGCCCACTGATTCACGAACGGATGGTGATCCCCCTGATGGCACTCGCCACACCCGGTGAGCGTGTCGACGGCCATCTGCGCGAGGGGGACCGTCTCTTTGTTGGGATTCTTGATATGGGTGAGCCCCGCGCCGTGGCACGACTCGCACTGAACGTCCTGGTAGCGGACCTCGCCCGTGGCGGAGTGGCCCGCGATCTCGGTCTCGGGGTTTCCGAGTTGATTGACGGTGTGACATCCCTCACAGAACGACTGGGCGTAGCCGCTCTCCTCGAGCGTGCCCCAAGCCCCGGCATGGTTGGTCGCCTGCCACTGTGCCTGCGCGCTCACATGGCAGTTTCCGCACACCGTGAGCGTGTCGGTCTGGGAGGTATACCCGACGAAGGAGAGAGCCGCCGGCAGCGGGTTCTCGAAGAGATCTCGATCGCGATACACGATGCTCTCGTCGACGCAGCCAGCAGCGACGCCGATCAGACTGAGCGCGAACGCCAGCTTTCCAACGGTAGACCTCAAGGAGCACTCCAGGGCGGGGCAACCGCGCGGCCTCAGCCGCGCAGCGTACTGATAGGCCTTCCTGCGACCCAGTTCAACCCTTCCATCCGTATCAGTACCGACGACAAAGAGGGCGGACCTCCTGGTCCGCCCTCCCGTTCGATCCCGCAGGCTGAGCGCAGTGAAATTCGCCTCACTCAACCTGACCCTACAAGCCGTACCGGTCCTTCATCTCCGCGATGCTCGCGTTCAACAGCGCCCGGATAAGGAAAGGATTGTGAACGACCGATCCGGTCGTCTCCGCCAGCTCCAGGTTGAACCGAGAGCCCTCCGCGACCGTGTAGAGATCGTCGTCGTCATTGAACTGCGCCGGGTCGACCAGCTGCAGGAGCGAGTCGAGTTCCGCGATGAGCGGTGCCACGCTCAGCTCTGCCTGAGAGACCAGCTGACGGGCCACCGCCTCCGAGTGGCACTCAGTGCAGCTCACGTACGTCTTGTCGTCGTCGTCACACGGGCCGTCGGTCGGCAGACCCTGGGCATCTACGCACGGGGTGGCTTCGAAGCGGTGTCCCGTCGCGTTGAACAGGAAGTCACCCGTCACCTCGTCGGTCACCTCGAAGGCCTGGACGTGGCACCCCGCACACAACCTCGGGTTTTCCACCGCGGATCCGTGGGTGCTGATGATCGGCCCCTGGAAGTCCGGCGGCCACCAGCCTGCGGTGCCGAGCAGCGTCGGCCCCTCTGGCGAATGTGGCCCACGGAATGTGCCGGGATCGGGCCGCCCCCGCTTCTGATGGCACTGGATGCAGAGGTTGACCTCTTCACTGGGTACATCGATCGGGAAGCGGAGCTGCGCGCTGTTTTCCGAGCCGTGAGGGTCGTGACAGACCGCGCAGGTGATGGCCATGTGTTGACCGTCCTCCCCCAGGTCCGCCTTCTCCGTGTAATTCGTTTGCACGCCGAACATGTCGAGCGCACCCTCGCCGGTGTGGCAGTTCTCACAGCCGTCCCGGCCTGCCGGGTACGCGTTGAACTGGCCGTGCCCGGACGAAGCCCACTCTTCCGCGAACGGATGGTGATCGCCGGTGTGGCATTCAGCGCACCCGGTCCCCGCAGCGCCCGTGATGTCTCCGACATCCATCATCGCCAGCGGCACCGTCTGTTTGTTCGGATCCTCAACGTGAGCGAGGCCTGATCCGTGGCACGACTCGCACTGCACGTCGTAGTAGCGCTCCTCACCCGTTGCCGTATGACCGGCTGGGTTGGTAGCGGCGTTACCGAGCTCCGAGACCGTGTGGCAGCCCTCGCAGAAAGTCTGCGCCCCTCCGCTGGCCTGGAGTCCTTCCCAGGCGCCGGCGTGCGCCGTGCTGTCCCACTGCGCCTGCGCGCTGACGTGGCAGTTCCCACATACGACCAACTTGCTGTCCGTCGAGGAATACCCGACAAAGCCCCCGGCCGCCTCGAGCGGCTCTTCGTAGAGCGGGAAATCCCGATAAATGATCGTCTCGTCCGTACACCCGCCGAAAGCGGCGACTACCAGGAGCAAGGCGGGGAGCAGAGCGAGGAGCCGGCGGTTCCTCTTCATCGGGAAACTCCAATCGATCGGCGCGGCCGATCCTCGCAGGGCAGGATGATTCTCGACTCAATGCTCGAATACGAGGTGCGCCCCATGTGTAGAGAATTCCCTCGTTCGTTCGCAAGGGGTTGTGCGTAACTCTACGGACGCATTACCAGTCCATGATGGATCGTGGCTACGAAGCTGTCTTCTGCGGCCCGGTCCTGTCCCCACATACGTGCCTGCGCCTGGGCCGGGCGTGCCGCCTGGATCTGCTCGAGACTCCTGCCTTGGGCCATGAGTACGGCCACCGCATCTCGCATGGTCTTGAGCGCGTCGCGATACGTGCGCAGGTCTTCGCGCGTGGAGAGCCCCCCGTGTCCCGGAATGACCTGGGTATCGGCGTCCATCACAGCCAGCGCATCTCCTGCGGCGGCAATCACGCCGTCGATCGATCCACCGGTGGCCGTATCGATGAACGGGAAGCGGTCACGAAAGAAGGTGTCACCCATGTGCACTACGTTGGCACCGACGAAGTGCACGATCGCGTCGCCATCCGTGTGAGCATTCGAGACGTGGAAGGCGTGGAGCTCGTCTCCGTTGATGTGGAAGGAGACATCCTGCGTGAACGTCACGACCGGGAGCGCACCGTCTGGCGACGGCGGGGTCGTGGCAACAGGGCGACCGATTCGTTCCAACACCTGCTCCGTGCTCATCCGCACCCGCACGTTGTCGTGCGCAACGATCAGGGCACCCGCCTCACCCATGTTCTCGTTGCCGCCCGTGTGATCTCCGTGCCAGTGGGTGTTGAAGACGAAGCGAACCGGCTGGTCCGTCACGTCGGCAATGGCCGCGAGGATCTTCTCGGTGAGCGGAGCGAACTGGTCGTCGATCACGAACGCGCCGTCGTCACCTACGAAGAGCCCGATGTTGCCGCCCTGCCCAATCAGCATGTACACGGCATCCGTCAGCTGCTGAGTCGTGATCTGGACGTCGTCCATAGCCTGGGCGGTCCCCGCTGAGGGGAGAGCAACGACGGCGCAGGCAGCCAGCAAAAGGGAGGCGGCCGCGCGAGGCGTGGGGCGTGGGTTCGAACGTGACATACAGCAACTCCGGTCGAAAGCAGGCAATGTCCAGCCGTGAAGATGTGCGGCCATCCCCGGGCACGAAACCGCCGTCCACCCCGGGATCGAGTTCTTCAGCCCACGTCGAGTCCGTGCTCCTTCATCTTTCTCCAGAGCGTCGTCCGACTCATCCCGAGTCGATCGGCAGCCACCGCCCGCACCCCACCGGCCTCCGCTAGCGCGGTCTCGATCGCAGCACGCTCGTCGTCAGCCGGGATCTCCCGGCGGTACCGTTCACCGGACATGCCACCGCCCTCCTCCACGCCGCGCACATCCGCAGGCAGGTACTGCGCCTCGATGCGGCGAGAGCCCGCGCGAATGTGTGCGCTGTCGAGCACCGCCAGCAGCTCGCGAACGTTGCCCGGCCACGAGTAGGCCTGCATGAGACGCATCGCGAGGGGTGAGCATCCCTCGTGCGGTCGGCGCCCGACGCGCTCGTAGAACGTCTCCGTGATGAGCGGAATGTCCTCCCGGCGTGCACGCAGGGGGGGCAACTCGATGCGCACGACGTTGAGCCGGTAGTAGAGGTCGTCCCGGAAGCGGCCCGCCTCCATCTCGACTTTGAGGTCCTTGTTCGTCGCCGCGACCACACGGACATCGACACGGAGCGGAGTGACCGCCCCCACCTGGGTGATCTCCCGCTCCTGAAGAACCCGAAGCAGGCGGTGCTGCATTCCTGGCGACACGTCCCCGATCTCGTCGAGCAGAATCGTCCCACCGGACGCGGCCTCGAAGAGACCGGTGCGATCGCGCACCGCTCCGGTGAACGCACCCTTGCGATGACCGAAGAGCTCCGACTCCAGCAGCCCCTCGGCAAGCGCAGCACAGTTTACCGCGATGAAGGGTCCATCGGACCGATCGGACTGCTCATGAATCGCTCGTGCCACCAACTCCTTTCCGGTACCGGTCTCGCCCGTAACGAGAACCGTCGCCTCGGTCGGCGCGACCCGCTCCACCACTTCGAGCACCGCGCGAATTCCGGGCGATCGTCCAATCAAGCCACCTGCAGGGAGCTCGCGCTCATCCGGCCGCAGCGGTCTCCGGGCAAGCAGCGAACCGACCCGGGCGCTGAGCACATCGGGCTCAACTGGCTTGGTGAGAAAGTCGTCCGCCCCTGTGTGCAAAGCCTTCACCGCCGTATCGACAGTACCGAAGCCGCTGATCATGAGAACCGGCGTGTCGTGGCCCCACGTGCGCAGGACTTCGACGATGCCGATGCCGTCGAGCCCCGGCATGCGCAGATCCAGGAGAATGAGATCGAAGCGGTTGGTCTTGAGCGTTTCGACCGCAGCGGCCCCGTCCTCGGCCTCCACCACCTCGTGGCCGTCCTGCCTCAAGAGGGCCGCGGTGGAAAGGCGGAAGGTCCGATCGTCGTCGACGACGAGTAGTCGAGCGGCCGTCATGCCGACGCCTCCTGAAGCATGGGATCGACGAGTGGGACCTCGACCGTGAAGCGCGCGCCCTTACCGTCCGAGCGATTCGCCGCCGCGATTCGCCCGCCGTGTCCGCGCACGATTCCAGCGGCCGTGAAAAGGCCGAGGCCCACGCCGCGCACATCCGCTTTCGTCGTAAAGAACGGGTCGAATACCTGACCCAGCGCGTCGTCGGAGATGCCGGGTCCGGAGTCGAGGACGTCGATTCGAGCATTCGGCCCGACAGCCTCCACCCGCACCTCGATCCTCCCCGACTCGCCGAGGGCGTCCTGCGCGTTCTGCATCAGATTCAGCAGGACCTGCTTCAGGGCGTCGGTAGGAATCTCGGCGGCAAGCTCTTCCGGGGCATCGACCGACACGTCGATCTCCCGACCCCCGAGGCCGACCCTCACCACGGCTGCCACATCGCTGGCCACGGACGCGGCGTCGCACTCGCCCTCGGTGCTACCCGGCCGGTGAAGGTCGAGCATCTGCTCCGCCAACTCGTGCATCCGCAGCAGTTCGTCGATCGCGAGGTCCGCCAACTCACTCGCTTCAGCGTCGCCCTCGACGCGCCGCCGGAGGATCTCGAGACAGTTCCGAACGCTCGCGACCGGATTGCGCACCTCGTGCGCCAGCTGGGCCAGCAGTCTGGACGCGGCCGAGAGGCGATCGCGCTGAACCAGCTCCGCTTGCAGCACGCTGAGTCTTTCCTGCCGGTCTTCGAGCTCTCGATTCGCCGTACCGAGTTCCTCGATGCGCTGGGCCAGCGCATCTCGCATGACTTCGAATGCCTGCGCCACCTGGTCGACTTCTTCCACGACCGAGTGCTCCACCGATGCCTCGAAGTCGCCCCGACTGATCCGAGACGCCGCGCCCGCGAGCGCACTCACCGGCTGAGCGAGCCGTGACGCGAACCATACCCCGGTCAGAAGCGCGAGGACGAGCGCGAAGCCGATCGTCGTAGCGGCCGCGGCCCGGAGTGTGGGCACCACGGCCAACTCCTCACCCATCGATCGGACGAACGAGGCCCGTGCACCACCCGGCAACTCGGCGCTCGCCACGAAGTACCGCTCGCCGTCGAGCTCCATTTCGCGGACCTCGTCGGACAGCGGCTGCTCGGCGAGAAGTGCGAACAACCCCATCGCGGGCTCGGCTCGACCGGTGTAGCCCGCAAGCTCGCGGTTGGGCGCCTCGAGGAGGACGTCGGACCGGGTGAGGGCAGACAGCCGGTCCGCCTCTTCCGAACCCATCGGGACCCAGACCCCGGCGGCGCCAGCCCACGTACCCGCACTCATGACGGGCGCGACCGCCATCGTTGCCGGACCATCGTCGGTCTGGACCACCAGGACAGGCATCCCACCATCGCGAGTCGCATCGACCAACTCTTCAGGCACGGGCGGTCCCAGCACCGTGCCTCCATCGGATCCGACGAGGAGGGGCTCCTCGCCCCCGAACGCCGCAGCCAGCTCGGTGGCAAATAATGAGGCGCGGATGACGTCGCCCGAGGCCAGGCTGGACGAGAGCGCCGGATGGGACGCCATCTCCTTGGCGTGCATCATCCGGGCACCCGCCTGATTGTCGAAGCGATCTCGAAGCACCATGGGCGCAGACGCCATATCCGTCCGGACCCCTTCTTCGAGCGCGGACACCAGCCGCCGATCGAGCAGAAGCCCCACGGGCACGAGGCCGATCAGCACGACGACGAGAACGAGGCCGAGGAGTGCGCTGCGGAGTGAAATCTTCATCAGTCCCTGCGGAACGGGGGTCGACGCCCAATCCATGGTGCATCACTCGGACCACAGAGCGGAAGTCCTTGTAGACCGCCGATTCTCTTCGTTCTGCCTGTCACTCCGGCAGAAAGCCGAGCCCGGAACGCCCCTGTGCATGTTTCATCGACAGCCGCCGATGTTTCAAAAGCGTTTCATGGAACGTCCCCGCCGGCCGACTGCGCCCCACCTTCTGCCAGGGGCCTAGAACGCGCTCAGCCCCGTGAGTTTCTGACCGAGGATGAGCGCGTGGATGTCGTCGGTACCCTCATAGGTATAGACCGACTCGAGGTTGGCCATGTGCCGCATCGAGTGGTACTCGACCAGGATGCCGTTGCCGCCGAGCAGTCGTCGCGCCTCGCGAGCGATATCCGTAGCCATGCTACAGTTGGCGCGCTTGGCCAGGGACACCTGCTGGGCCGTCATCGTCCCCTCGTCCTTCATACGACCGAGGCGGTAGGTCACAAGCTGCCCGTGTGTGATGTCCGTCAGCATGTCCGCCAGGCGAACCTGCTGGATCTGCTTCCCGCCGATCGGGCCGCCGAACATGACACGCTCCTTCGAATACGAGAGCGCCTCGTGGAAGCATGCCATCGCAGCGCCGACCGCGCCCCACGCGATGCCGTAGCGGGCCTGAGTCAGGCACATGAGGGGGTGCTTCAGGCCGCCCGTGCTGCCCGGCATCATCGCGCTCTCGGGTAGCTCGACGTCTTCGAAGACAAGCTCGCTCGTGTCGGAGGCCAGAAGGGAAAGCTTGCCCTTCTGGTCCTTGGCACTGAAGCCCGGTGAGTCCGTCGGTACGACGAAGCCTCGTATGCCCTTCACATCACCCAACTCTCCGGTCTGCGCCCAGACCACGGCCACATCGGCCATCGAGCCATTGGTGATCCACATCTTGGCACCGTTCAACCTCCACCCGTCGGCCGTCTTTTCTGCCCGAGTGATCATGCCGGCCGGGTTCGACCCGTAGTCCGGCTCGGTGAGGCCGAAGCATCCGATCGCTTCACCGGTGGCCAGCTTCGGAAGCCACTCCCGCTTCTGCTCTTCCGAGCCGAAGGCGAAGATCGGGTACATCACGAGCGCGCCCTGTACGGACACAAACGAGCGAATGCCCGAATCACCCCGCTCGAGCTCCTGCATGATGAGCCCGTACGAAACGTTGTTGAGCCCCGCACACCCGTACTCTTCCGGAAGATTCGCACCGAGTACGCCCAGCTCCCCGAGCTCCGGAATCAGATCCTTCGGGAACTGCCGGTTGATGTACGCATCGCCGATGATCGGCATGATGCGGTCTTCGACGAAGGAACGGATGGTATCGCGAACCATCCGCTCCTCTTCGGTGAAGAGGGCGTCGAGATCGTAGAAGTCTATGCCTTCGTAGCGGGCCATCGGAATCGTAACTCGCGCTGCGGGAATCTTTTCGGGAGCACGAATAAATAACCCGGCTCCGCCAAAATCGCTCCCCTCGTCAGCCGGCGCCCGGGTACTGCGCCACCATGGCACGCAGCAGACGATTCCGAAGGTTGTCTTCGCTCCGTGCAAGTCGCGGCACGAGCAACTCGATCGTCACGTCGGCGCGATCCGGTTGGCCGGTCTCGAGGTAGGCGATCACCGCGATATCGAGCAGGAGATCCGGGGGAACCCACCGCCCACCCTCGGCAACCGGACCGATCAGGATGTCGGCCGCACGCGCGACCCGATCCCACTCCTGCATTGCGTAGGCGTGCATGAGGTCCACCGCTGCCCTCGCCTCTGCCGGCGCTTCACCACGGTCGAGGAAGTCGAACACGTTGCGATAGAGGGTGGGATCCACCCAGGAAGTCGTGCCCCAGTGAAGCGCATTCTCCGCTCGAATGAAGCCGGCGGCCCATGTATCCCACCGGCCCAGCTGTGTATTGCTTCCCGAGAGCAGAAAGAACGTCTGCAGGTGGATCAGCTCCTCTTCCCACTCCAGGAACTCCTCCGGCGCGATACCCCCACCGGCTTCCAAGGCCGCTCGAAGCCAGGCCCCTCGCTCGGCGAGCACGACCGACTGAAGGCCGTAGGCGGGCGGAACGGCGTACGGACTCGGCCGCGGCGGCACGGAAGAGAGGTACCGGCCAAGATCCACCCGGCTGACGCCGAACGAGTAGACACTGTCGAAGAGGAGCAGTGCCTCCATGTGCTGCCCCAGAAACGGGGGCGCGCTGGCGGTGAGAGCCCGAAAACTCTCGTTCTCCACGACGCTCCAGTCGGGAGCCGCGAGGTCCGGCGTGAGGCTCGCGACGATGGCCACGTCCCCATCCCCCACGAGATACGCACGGTAGGACGGAAATACGGCGTCGAGCGCGGCCAACACGGACAGGAAAAGTTCGTCGTTGAGTTCGTAGATCTGCATCCACTGAGCGAGGACTCCCCCCTCGCTCATGAAACCCACGACCCGCTCATAGAACTCACGGGTGAACAGGCTCGCCGTACCGCTGATCCAGGGGTTGCTCGGCTCGGCGAAGACGATGTCGAAGCGCTCGCGCTGATAGGAGAAGTACGACTTCGCGTCGTCGAACACGTACGAGACCCGGGGATCGCTGAACGCCGCTGCATTGGCCGGGAGAAAGACCAGTGAACCCTCGACCATCAGCGGCTCGATCTCGATCGTGACCAGACGCTCGAGTTGCGAGCTGGTGAGGAAGGCCGAGGCAGTCATTCCCGAGCCGTGACCGATGTTCGCAATGGAGCGGGCGTCGGGTCGGTGCGCGAGGGCCACGATCGGTGCGAGCACCTGAGTCGTGATGTCCCTGCCCCGCAGGATCGGTCGTTCAGGCAACGTATCCAGTCCGCCCATGAACCATCGAGGAGCAATCGACGCATCCGGGCTGCCATTCGTGGCCAGCACGATCACACCATCCGACGTACCAACGTGGGCGGAAACCGTCGCCGTCCTGCCGTCCTGGTAAAAGAGGCTGCGCCAGCGGCCATCTTCGGCGACGACGCCTTGCCGATACACGCCGCTCGTGACGATCTCAGGCTCGAATCGCACGGTGCCGGTGATCGCCACGAAGATCACGGAACTCAGGCCCGCGACACCGACAGCAACGCGAGCACCACGCCCACTCCACCGCCCCGACCGCTCCAGCATCCAGAGCCCCAGCAACACGTCGAGGCCTGCACCCCAGGCGATCAGCCCTTCCAGACCCAACAACGGCAGAGCGAACAGCCCGGCCACACCGGCCCCGACAACGGAGCCGAGCGTGTTGAGGCCATACACTCGGCCAATAACGCGCTCACCCGCGCCCGCGTCGATCAGTGCCGCGGTCAGGAGCGGCAACGTCATACCAGCGAGGACGGTCGACGGCAGCATGACCATGAGACTGAGGCCATAGCGGCCCACATTGAACCAGAGATAGCCGCCGTCCCGATCCGAAAAGGTCCGAATGAGACCGGCCATGATATCGAACGACCCCAGATAAATCGGCAGCGAGAACAGGGCGGCGAGGCCCATCAACACCTGCACGAAGCCGAGCAAGCGCACCCGATCGTCCGTGCTATCCGCTCTCCGCCTGATGAGCCAGGCTCCGAGGGCTATGCCGAAAATGAAGGCAGACAGCATGACTTCGAAGGAGTGGGTCGCGCTGCCCAACACCAACGACAGCATCCGGATCCAGCCGATTTCGTACGTAAAGGAGGCCACGGCCGTCCCGAATGCTACGGATAGAAGGATCGGGATCAGCGAGGCGGGGACTTCCGTCGCCGTCCGATCTGGTGGGCCATTCCCTTCGGCAGCCGGTTCCTCGGGCCCCATCAGGCCAGATGAGGGGGCGAAGCGCCACACGAGCGCCGCCGCAATCAGGTTCAGACCCGCTGCCACGACCGCGGTACCCGGCAATCCGACCCACCCGATAAACAGAAACCCCGCCAACAGCACTCCCGCAGCTCCGCCCAGGGTGTTGAGCAGGTACGCCTGCGCGACCGAGCCGCCGGGATGCGACTGATCGGCACGTACCAGCCCCGCGGCCATCAGAGGAAACGTCGTCCCGAGGACGATCGCCTGCGGAAGAATCAACGCTCCCGCGACGGCCCAGCGAATGGAGCCAACCCAGGAGCCACTCGACACCGCGGGAAAGAGCACGTCGTAGCTCAGATCGGTCACGAGCACGAAGAGCGCGTGGAAGATCAGTCCGAAGCAGGCGAGCACCGCCTCCGCCCCCGCGTACCAGCGCAATGGGTTCTGCAGCTTCCGCGAACGATCCGCGATCGCCAGAGATCCGATGGCCATGCCACCGAGATAGACCGCCAGAACGAGGACCTGGGCGTAAGCGCTGTGGCCGACGAACAGGCTCAGATAGCGACTCCACAGCACTTCGTAGACAAGTCCGGCCACCCCCGAGAGGAGAAAGGCCAACCGGATCGGTGCCTGAATGGTCAATGAGCGTCCTGTTACGCGGGGCCGATAATCGGCGTTGCGAGCACGATGTGGGCGAAGTCCTTGCCATTCAAGGCAAAAAGTGCCGAGGAGAATCCTTTCCCGGGAGGTAGCCGCGGCACATTATTGGGCACGTTCGTGGCACGGAACTTGGTATAAAGTCTCCCGACGCGACGCCGTCATTCTCAAATGTGGTGACCCATGAGGCAAAAATCGGGCGGATTCACGATCATCGAACTTCTGGTCGTAATCATGATCGGGAGCATCCTGACCGGGGTCGCACTCTCCAGCTTCAACAATGCGCAGTCCCGTTTCGCCGTACGATCTGCGAAACAGGTTTATGCGACGTGGCACCAGAGAGCTCGATCCAAGGCCATCGAGTCTGGCGAGACCATCATCATGGTCGTGTGGGTCAACGGAGACTCCGTCGCAATGCTGCGCCGTGACGGGCCCACCTGGGTGTGGGACGACGTCCAGCGCTTCGACGACGAGCTCGGCGTTGAACTTCGTACGCAGAGTAACGCCAACTTCTATATGTGCATGACGCCGCGTGGATACGCCGACCAGAGCTGCGGCTCCTGGGGTGCGTCGAGCGGCGTCTCGGCCACATACTCAGACACGGTAAGACTCCAGTTCTGGCAGAACGTGGACTCTGCGAGCGTCTTGATTCTGCCCATGGGCCAGGTGATCGGATGACTCCGACGAATCCGTCAAACGACAAGCGCAGCCGCGCGGGCTTCACGATCGTGGAAGTCGTGATCGCAATGCTGATTCTGACCATCGGTGTGGTCGGAATGGCAGGCGCCACAGGGCAGATCGTTCGCCAGGTCACGCTCGCCGACCTCATGACCGAACGTTCAGTGGCCTTCCAGACCATCATCGATCGACTCCAGGCGCTCCCGTACGACAGCGTCGGAGCGGGATCGGACTCAGTGGGGATCTTCGCCGTCCGCTGGACCTCGACGGCGGATGGAGCCCAGTCGAAGATCGTCGAGTTGGTGACGGCCGGACCGGGAATGAGCGGGGCCACCTTCCCAACGAACAACCCGCAGGTATTGGACACTTTCGAATTCAGGGTGCTTCGACGATGACGCGCCAACGCCGCGGATTCACGCTCATCGAGCTCCTGGTAGTGACGGTGCTCGGTTCACTGGTCGTGATGGCCTCCCTCCAAGTACTGATCACCACACAACGCACCTATGCGGCCCAGGCAGTCACCATCTCCGGCCAGCAGACGACCCGGATGGCGATTGAGGTCCTGTTCGCCGAATTGCGTGAGGTGAGCCCGCCGGGTGGCGATATCCTCGCCATGTCGTCCGACTCTCTCAGCGTACGCCTCATGCGCAAATTCTCGCTCGTCTGCGACACCGACTGGACCGGCGAGCCGAAGCTGACCGTGATCAGGGATTTCATTCTCAACAACGGCGACACCCTTTACATCATGGGTGGAGCAAATCGATTCATGACCGGAGACTCGACCTTCGTCTTCGCGGACAACGACGAGAACATCGATACCGACGATGCGTGGATCGCCGGCGATATCACCGCTGTCGACTCGACCGGCATCATCTGTCCCCAGGACAGCACCGCGGCCGTCGAACTCACGTTTCAGGGGCAGGCGACCGCGTTCGCGACAGACTCCGTGGGCATCGGTGCTCCCGTGCGGAGCTACGCGGAGTACACCTTCGGTACCACGACTATGAACGGGGATGTCTACCTCGCTCGCCGCGACACGGGTGACTTCATCCCGATTGCGGGGCCACTCGCCAGCACCAACGGGCTGGAGTTCGTGTACCGTGACGCGCTAGGGAACGTGACCGCCGTGGACACGCTCGTCGCACAGGTTCAGGTCGTCGTGCGCACGGGCGGTGAAGTAATGAATTCGCTTGGCCAGATGGCGAGAGACTCTGTCCTCGTCTGGATCCATATGAGGAACTAGGTGCGGCCACAGGCCCACCGGGTGATCGACTATGAGCTACAAGAATGAACGAGGCTTCGCCCTCCCTGCCGCGATCGGCGCGCTCGTCATCATCGGCATCCTCATGACGGCGGGCTTCTTCATGGCGCAGCAGGAGCTACGCATCGGCGTCGCGAGCAAGAACGCCAATATGGCCGTGAACATCGCGCAGGCCGGCGCGAACGAGGTGCTCGGAAACTGGAACGGTTATCAGCTGGGGAATATCCCGGTCTGGGCGGACACCACGCTGACCGACACCATCGCGAACGGAATCTGGGAAGTCTCGATCGCGAACTCGAACAACTTCGTGTACTTCCTGAACGCCACCGGGACGGTGACGGACGGGGGCGCGAGGTGGTCCGGTGCCAAGCGCACCATCGGGATCGTGACGAAGATGATCTTCGCCAACATCGACCCACCGGCGGCGCTCACGACGAGAGGTACGACGGTCGTAAAAGGGAACGCGCTCATCAACGGCACCAACACCGTTCCCCCGTCGTGGGGACCGTACTGCACTGCCTTCCCGACCAACGACACGACGGGGGTTCTCACGAACGACACGTCGCTGATTGGAACCAGCGGACTGGGCTCGGTCGCTGGCGCCCCCGCATACGACCAGGACTCGACGATCGTGGACTCGACGTTCACCAATTTTGGGAATATGGACTGGGCCCAGCTGACCGCCTTAGCACAGGCAGAGGGCAAGGACATCACCTCCGTCGGCACGGTCATCAACTCAACGGGCCCGGTACTGACCGGAGGAGGCCGCTGCGACGAAGCCGTGATGTCGAACTGGGGGGACACGCTCCCCACTGCCCCATGCGGGTCGTACTTCCCACTCATCTACCACGGCGGTCCCACGCTGCGAATTCAGTCGGGCGGCATCGGGCAGGGGATTCTGCTCGTCGACGGCTCGCTCGATCTGCGCGGTAACTTCCTGTTCTACGGCATTATCATCGTCCAGGGAGACTTCGAGACGCAGGGCAACGGAAACCGGATCATCGGGGCTGTCATGGCGTCAAACGGCCTGCTCGACGATCAGTCGATCACCGGTGGTTCGGAGATCACGTACTCGAAATGCACGGTCCAACGCGCGATCCTCAACAATGCGTCGCTCTCGCGAGCCCGACCACTGGATCAGCGAAGCTGGGTGGACCTGACCGCGGTGGCGAATTGATGTGGGCACACCACGAAAGCTGTGGCGCGCGTGCCACACACCGGCTGCAGCAGGGTCCGCCGTGCACTGTGACAGGAAACCTAAATTGTTGTTAAACAATGACTTACGCTACCGGATAGCCCACTACACGTTTTGGCCCGTGACTTGCGATTAATTTCGACGAGCGACACATGTACTGTCCGGTGTCATATGGAATGACGGCGGAAACACTGATGAGGCGACTGATGAAGAAGATTCTTGCTGGTGGAGTTGCAGCGATTGCGCTCAGCCTGGCGCTTGCGACGGGCGCTGAGGCTCAGCTAACCCCCCTCGCCGGCGTAAGCTGTTTCGACGCACCAACGTCATCCTTCGTCCCCCCTTATACTGATTGTGAGGGTGCGTTCGAGGGCAACAACTTGAACCAGGAATCCGACGTCATCTCAACGATCGAAGGTGCAGGCTGGGGCCTGACGAACGTCGGTGAGGTCGGTGGGGTCGAGAACTTCACTGGCACCGCAGGAACGATCAATTTCAATACGTTGTACTCCAACTTCGTGCTGGCACTGAAGCAGGGTCCCGGG
>JBDGVS010000010.1:0-2274 GCA_039585535.1 Gemmatimonadota bacterium
GGGGGCGCGCGCTACCTCGGCGCGCTCCAGGAACGTTGTGTGGAGAGCGAGCGTTGGGCCGTCGCTACGGTGTGCGGCCGCTACTGGGCGATGGATCGCGATCGTCGCTGGGATCGAACGAAGCGCGCGTTCGATCTGATCGTCCGGGGAGAAGCCGAGGCATGGGCCGATGACGTCACATTTCTCGAAGACAGCTACGCCGCCGGCACCACGGACGAATTCATGGAGCCCACCGGGATTCGAGGTGCGGGCGAGGCCGGTGTGGGGCCCGACGACGTCGTGATCCTGATGAACTTCCGGGCGGACCGGATGCGGCAGCTGACCGCATCGCTGTCGGTTCCCGACTTCGACGGCTTCGACCGGGACGCCAGCCTGCCGTCGACGATCACCTCCCTCACCAGATACGAGGCCGGACTCCCGGTGACCGTGGCATTCCCCTCGGAAAACATCCGCATGGGCCTGTCGGAGTATCTGGCCAGCCTGGGGAAGAGCCAGCTGAAGGTCGCGGAGACCGAGAAGTACGCGCACGTCACGTACTTCTTCAACGGCGGAGAGGAGACGCCGTGGGAGGGGGAGGAGCGTTCCCTGGTCCCGTCTCCGAAGGTGGCTACATACGACCTGCAGCCCGAGATGTCGGCGCGGGGGGTAGCAGCGGAGGTCATCGATGGCCTGAGCAGCGACGTCGACTTCATTCTTGTGAACTTCGCGAACCCCGATATGGTCGGACACACGGGCGTCATTCCGGCCGCTACGAAAGCCGTGGAGGCGGTCGACCGATGCATGGCCGACATTCTCGAGACCGTAGATGAGTATCCGGAGTGGGTCGCTCTGATTACCGCCGACCATGGTAACTGTGAGATGATGATCGACCCGGAAGGGAATGTGCATACGGCCCACACAACCACGCCGGTGGACTTCATCGTGTACGATCCGCTCCAGCCGGATGCGCCGGAGGCAGCAAATGATTCCGATCCGGCCCGACGATCCGGGACGGCGCTGTGGCAGACCGGACGTCTGGCCGATGTGGCGCCTACCGTGCTCGGCTTCATGGGTCTCGAGCCGCCCGACGTAATGACGGGCGAGAATCTCATTCTGAGTCTCGACGCCGAACAGATCGCGGAGGAAGGGTGATGGAACTCGAGGATCTGCTCGAACGAGCTCTCACGCTGGCTGACGAGGAGGAATGGGGGGCGGTTATCGACTTCCTTCAGGACCACCTCGCGGAGTTCGAGAAAGAGCCAGCGATCCACTGCTGGCTCGGTGTGGCGCAGCGCGAGCTGGGAATGGAGGGCGTCGCGTTCGACAGCTTCAAGCGAACGCTGTCGTTGACTCCCTCTGACCCATACGTGCTCGCTACGGCAGGCAACGGGATCGCCGCGTTCGACGACCCCGATGCGGAGACCGCGCTCCGGACGGCTGCGTTGACTGCGCCTCAGATCGCGGTGACCCGACTTCTTTATGGTGCCTACCTGTCGCGTGAGGGATTTGCCGAGGAGTCACTCAAGGAGCTGACGGCCGCCCGCGAGATCGATCCGGACGACCCTCAGATCGCCTACGAGCTCGGTGTCGCGTACGCACTCGCTGGCGACTATGACCGAGCTACGGATGCGATGGCTGAGGCGGTCAGTCTCGATCCCGAGGACGGGTGGAACCGAGTGGTCTTCGGGCTCGCGCTCCTCGAGGCGGAGCGCATGGACGAGGGGGTCGGTGAGCTGGTATCGGGTGCCCGATTGAGAGAGGACGATGTCGACGCTCAGCTTGCTGCTGCGCTCGCGACCGCCGCCATCGGAAGAGACGGAACGGCGTATGAGATGCTGGAGCGGGCGCGCATCCGGGCAGCTGACGCCGACCTCGTACTCGTGACTGCGGTCGAGGATCGGCTCGACGGAGGGCACGAGGCTTCGGCCGCGATGCTCATGGAAGACTTCGTCCCAGATCTGCTCCGTTCGAGGCTCAGCGAGCGGCCCTGAACGAACGTCCCACGGCCTTTGGGGTTCGCACCTCCATGACCCAACTATCCATACCGTTCGAGCGTCACCGCCTCGACAACGGCCTCAAAGTCGTCCTCGCCCCCGATCGGACGGTTCCGGTCGTGGCCACCAACCTCTGGTATGGCGTGGGCTCGAGGAACGAGCCCGAGGGCATGACCGGCTTCGCACACCTGTTCGAGCACATGATGTTCCAGGGCTCGGCGCACGTGCCCAAGAACAAGCACTTCGAGCTGATCGAACGCGTCGGAGGCACGCTCAACGCCACGACCTGGTTCGACAGGAC
>JBDGVS010000010.1:2296-23161 GCA_039585535.1 Gemmatimonadota bacterium
GATGGGCTGGATGCTTCCCGCGATGGATCAGGAGAAGCTCGACAACCAGCGTGACGTCGTGAAGAACGAGAAGCTCCAGCGGTATGACAACCAGCCCTACGGCGACTGGAGCGAGAGGCTGCAAAAGCTCGTCTTCCCCGCGAACCATCCGTATCACCATACGGTGATCGGTTCGATGGAGGACATCGATGCGGCGACGCTCGACGACGTCGCCTCGTTCTTTCGCACCTTCTACGTCCCGAACAACGCGGTGCTGACGCTCGCGGGCGACATCGACCCCGCGCAGGCGCTCGAACAGGTGAAGAGGTACTTCGGCGACATCGAGCCGGGCGGCGAGATACCGGCGCTCCCCGGGGAGCCGAATCTTCCTTCGCTCATCGGCGAGACGCGCCGCGACCACGTTGTGGCGGACGTCCCGCTGCCTCGCGTGATCATGGGCTTTCGTACCCCGTCGTATGCTTCCGCGGACTTCGCGGTTGCCGAGGTGGCGCAGTCGCTCCTCGGCTCGGGGAGAGCTTCACGCCTGTACCGGCGTCTCGTGCGTGAGCGGCGGATCGCGAAGGGCGTGGTCACCTACGTGTACCCGCTTCTGAGCGGGGCTTCGATGCTTCTGGTGTGGGCTACCGGGTATCCCGGCACAGATCCCGCCGACCTCGAGAAGGCGATCTCGGAAGAGCTCGCCGATCTCGCGAATGCACAGCAGTCGGAGATCGATCGAGCCATCGCCCTGGTCGAGACCGATCTGGTTCGTTCACTGGAGCGAGTGGCCGAGCGCGCAGACCTGCTGTCCATGTTCGATCTCTTCTTCGATGACCCTGGGCGACTCAACACGGAGCTCGACCGCCTGCGAGCCGTCGGGCTCGACCAGGTGCACGCCTTTACGCATGAGCGGCTCGGGGAAGACAACCGGGCCGTGGTGGTATTCGAGCCGGAGACCGGACGATGAGCACCCTGGATCGGACCGTGACGCCTGAGAGCGGCACGCTGCGCAGCTTCGACTTCCCATCGGTGGACCGGAGCTCGCTCCCCACCGGGCTCGACCTCCGGGTCGCAAGGATGAATCGGCTGCCCATGGTGAGCCTCAATCTTTTCATGCGCGCGGGCGAGGCTGCACTCGGTCGCGATGTCGCTGGATTGGCCGTGCTGACCGCCGATGCACTGGAAGGCGGCACGAGGAAGCGCAGCGGTTCCGAACTCGCGGAATCACTCGAGCGGATCGGAGCACGGGTCTCGGCGAGTGGTGGCTGGGAAGGGACGAGTGTCGGGCTGTCGTGTCTGGCAGAGCGACTTCCGGAGGCCCTTGGGCTTCTGTCGGAGATGCTCCTGGAACCGGCGTTCCCCGACGACGAAGTGGAGCGGGCGCGCGAACAGCAGCTCGCGTCGATTCGACAACGGGCTATGGACCCCGGCGCGCTAGCGACGGACGCGGCCCGTCGCCGGTATTTCGCAGATGATGTTCCCTATGCTCGAGCGGTCGATGGAAGCGTCGAGTCGATCGAAGAGGTGACGCCGGGGTCGATGCGGGGCTACGTCGATGCCAACTATCGCCCGGGCGGTGGCGGACTCGTCGTCGTGGGAGACGTCGATGCTGGCGAGGTTCGCGCGATGGTGGGCGAGCACCTCGGCGGATTCACCGGCGTGCCGGCGACGTCCGCGTCCTTCGAGTCGGAGCCGGCGAGCCGTGACCGAACGGTCTGGATCGTGCACCGCCCAGGCGCCGTGCAGTCCGAGATCCGTGTCGGGCATGTGGGCGCACCCCGGTCCATCCCGGATTACTACCCACTCTCGATCGCCAACATGGTGCTCGGCGGGATGTTCACGAGCCGTCTCAATCTCAACCTCCGTGAAGAGAACGGTTTCACATACGGAGTTCGCTCGCGTTTCACGTTCCGCGCACAGGCCGGTCCGTTTCAGGTGTCGACGGCCGTGGGCAACGAGGTAACCGCCGACGCCGTGCGCGAGATCATGCACGAGGTCGACAAGATGGCCAGCGGGGGGCCGACTGAGGATGAGGTCGCCGCTGCGCGTGACTATGCGGCCGGAGTCTTCGGCCTGCAGTTGGAGACGGCCGGACAGGTCGCAACGCGGGTCAGCCAACTCGTGGTTTACGGCCTCCCGGATGATCACTACGACCGATACCGGGATGTGGTCCGAGCCGTCACGCGTGACGAGGCCGCGGAGGCGGCCGCGAAGCACATGCGACCGAACGAGGCGCAGATCATCGTCGTCGGCGACGCGGATGTGGTAGGTGACCCGTTGAGAGCGCTCGGTCTCGGCCCAGTGGAAGTCGTCGAGAGCTGAGCTCCTGACCGTTCGGGCGGTACCCGGGCCCCGCCCCTAACGCTGCGGTGCAACCGGATCGGGGACTCGCCGTATCCTACTGACAGAAGGGCGGCTTTGAGGCTTCTCCTGCCAGGGTGTCCACATTCGACTCGTTCGGACGTCCCATGAGTAGGACAGTCGAATCAGAGACGCCTTTAATTACGGGGCTTTCGGCCGTGGCACGTCCCCTGCACCTATCCAGGGTGCAACGGGAGTGCATCTGCCGAATGGGCGGGTTGCCGCAACAGTGGAGGTGATGCGTGGCCAGAGCACGAGCGAAGAAGGAAACGGAGCTGCAGGTGGTGCCGAGCGAGGCTCGAGAGCATCGGCTGCGGCTGGGCGAAATGAACGACTCTCAGGTCGTACAGGCTTCCCTCGACGGGGATCCCCGGGCGTTCAACGAGTTGGTTCGCCGGTACGATCAGCGGCTCCTGAACTTCGTGTACCGCACGATCGGGGATCGGGAGCGTGGACAGGATCTGGTTCAGGAGACCTTCGTACGGGTCTATCGGCACCTGCACCGCTTCGATCAGACCAAGAAGTTCTCGACGTGGATCTACACGATCGCGAGCAACCTGGCGAAGAACGAGCTGCGCAATCGGTCGAGGAATCCACTGGTCCTCTTCCAGACGCTGAAGAAGAACTGGGACGCCGATCACCGGCCGCTGGAGTGGGAAGACACCCAGTACAAGCCGGATGACCTGTTCCGGAAGCGTCATCTCAGGGCCAAGGTCGAAGAGGCCGTCGAGCAGCTCCCGGAGCACCACCGGATCGTCTTTGTCCTCCGCGAAATGGAAGGCAAGACGTACGAAGAGATCGCCGATATCACCGGCTGCAACCTCGGTACGGTGAAGAGTCGATTGAATCGGGCGCGGAACAACTTCGCGCACATCATCGCCCCGATGATCGATTGAGGGGGATGCGACTCGAGCTTGCTTCGTTCGAACTAGTGGTTGGGGTAGGAGAGCCCCCGTCGAGGAAACTCGGCGGGGGCTCGTTCATTCGGGGAACCCTCTCGTGACCTCGCAGTATCACACGAGCACGGATTCCGGGCCGTTGGTGCCCGGAACGGGTCCAGACAGGTGTTGATGAACTGCACGGAAGTCGTCGCCCGCTTCAGCGAGTACCTCGATGGTACGGTGTCGGAGTCGGACGTTTCGGCGATCGAGACGCATCTTGGTGAGTGCGGTAACTGCGTTCGTTACCGAAACGTGCTCGTCAATGGCGCCGATCTACTACGTGATCTTCCCGAGCCCGAGCTCCGTGAGGACTTCGAGCCGCGGCTCAAGCATCGTCTTTACCATGTGGACGACGAGCGGACGCTTCGGGCCCATGCGGCTTCCGGTACCCCCGCGATGACCGTCCTCGGGATTGCGTTGCTGCTGACAGCGATTGCGTGGTCTCCCACGATCTTTGCTGGAGCTCCGGTCGTTCAGCTGCCGCCGATCGTCGTCGATCGTGCCCCTCAGCGTACGCCGTTCCGACCTGCGAGCACGGTCCCCGGTACGTTCAGCACCAAGGCGGAGCCAGATCTCGATGACCCTCTGTGGGCGGGCCAGCTTCTCTACGATTATACCCCGCTCTCGCAGCGTTACGACCAGCGTGCCCGCGTTCGACGAGTCGGTCGGATCGATCGCTAGCCGGGAGTTTCGCAGCTTCCCGCGACCGACGAGATTCGACCGGTGAACGCGCCCGTATCGATCCCCGGCTTTGGAAAGCAGCGCGGAGGTGTCTTCTACCTTCACGGTGAGGACTACTTCCGAAAGGACCTGGCACTCCGTGCCCTGGTCGAGGCTCATCTGGATCCCGCAACGAAGGACTTCAACTTCGACCCGATCCGCGGGGGAGAGACCGACGCCGAAACGCTTGCTTCGGTGATCGCGACTCCGCCGATGATGGCCGAATGGCGTGTCGTTGTCGTGCGTGACGTGGAAGGTCTCGCCAACTCCAAACACGCCCGCGAAGTGCTTCTCAGCGTCGCGCAGAGCCCACCGCCGGGGCTGGCTCTGATCCTGAGCTGCGCAGTGCCTGCCGGATCCAAAGCGAAGTTCTACAAGGAGCTCGCTCGCTCCGCCCAATCCGTCGAGTTTCGCGCCATTACGGACGCAGATGTCCCGGGCTGGCTCATGAAGCGGGCTCGCGAGCAGCACGACGTCGAGATCGACGTCGACGCGGCGCGCGCCCTCGGGGTCGCAATCGGGACCAACCTGGGCGTTCTCTCGCAGGAGCTCGAGAAGCTTTCGGACTTCATCGGGGAACGGGGCACGATCACGGTGGACGACGTCGCCGCCGCGGGCACGAAGCTTCCCACGCAGGACCGTTGGCGCTGGTTCGATCTGGTGGGGGAGCGGAAGTTCGAAGAGGCGCGAGTGGGGATCCCGATTCTCCTCGGGCAGGGTGACTCCGGCGTCAGTCTCGCGATTGGCTTGACGTCCCACTTCCTCCGTCTCGGAATCGCGCTCGAACAGGGAGCGGGTGGGTTGGAGGCAGTGCTTCCGTTCCATCAGAAGTTCCTCGCGAAGCGGGTCGCGGCGCAGTGCCGGGGTTGGTCGGTGCCGGAGGTTGATCGAGCGCTGGCTGGTCTTCTGGATGTCGATCGACTCCTCAAGGCGAGTCCACACACAGATGAGCACTTTCTCGAGTCCTGGCTCCTGGGCCTGCGGGTCCGGGCGGAGGCAGCATGATCACGGTATCCATCAGATCTCGCCCACCATTCTCGCTCTACCCGGGGCTCTCCCTGCTCGCGGCTGCACTGCTGGCGATCACCCCGACCGGGATTCGCGCGCAGTCTGGTCTCGAGGAGGTCGAGCAACTCACGCGGATGGGTCGGACAGAGGAAGCTCGTGACGTGCTGATGTCGTGGTGGGACGAGGGCCGTGACGATGCGAGCCGGCGAGAGTTACAGCGCGGTCTCTGGCTACGTGGCCGACTGACCGTAGATCCGGTTCAGGCGGGACTGGACTTTCGACGCCTGGCGGTGCTGTATCCGAGCGGCCAGTTCACGCCGGATGCGATTCTACGGCTAGCCCAATCTTCCTTCGCGATGGGCGACGAGGATGGGGCCCGCAGCTATGTGTCGACACTGTCGCGTGACTATCCTCGATCCGAGGCCCGCCAAGAAGCGGAAGCATGGCTCGCCGAAGCAGGGCCTTTACCGCCCGCCGGGGACACGCCAACGCGAGCGACCACTGCGGCCGTCGGTGGGATGACGGGGTCGGACGAGCCGGCCGAGACCGATCCGCCGTCGGGTGACCTGGCGGAAGGCACGCCGGTTGCCGACCCGACTGATCCCGAGGAGCCGGAGGCCCAGAACGAGACTCCTGGCGAAGCAGTCGCCGTGATGAACTACTACGTGCAGCTCGGTGCGTTTGCCGAGGAAGAGCGGGCGGTTGCGCTTTCGGAGGAGGTCCGAGCCGAGGGGGTCGACGCGAGGGTCGTGAGCGTCGAGGGCAGTCGCTTCACCCACGTACGGGTCGGTCGCTTCGCGGATCGGGCGGCGGCCGTCGAGCTTCTTGAAGAGCTGACAGACCGTGGCGTGAGTGCTGCCCTGGTTCGGGACGATCGACCGGAGCGACCTGCCGGGAACTGAGCTTCAGACCGCCTCGATCACCCGTCTCAGCCGCGCCTGGACGTCGTTCGCCAGGTCACTGAGGTCCGCTCGGCCGGATACGCCGAGTTGAAGCACTGGGTCCAATGCCGCGACTACCGCTGTTCCGGCATCGTTACCCTCGTAGACGACGACATTGCACGGCAGGAGCAGCCCGATGTCTTCCTCTTCCGTGAGCGCCTGGTGTGCGAGCGGTGGACTGCAGGCGCCGAGGATTTTGTAGCGTTTGAAGTCGACGTCGAGCTTTTCCTTGAAGGCGCTCTTGATGTCGATCTCCGTCAGGACACCGAATCCCTCGTCTTTGAGAGCATCGCGCACTCGTTGCTCGGCTTCGTCGACTGAGGCGGTGATCGTCTTCTTGAATCCGTACGCGAGTGAGTCCGTCATGGCCGATCTCCGATGGTTCCGATGTAATGGTCTGGGATGGGGAAGCCGGGCCCTTCAGCCTGCCAGAAGACGGACACCACCCACCAGCGGTTCCCGTCGTTCATGAGCTGAAAGGAGTTGATTCCGCGCTGGAAGGGCTCGGTGTCGCTTCGGCTCCGGTACGACTCGTAGGTGCTGAAGGCGTGTGCGATAAGTCCGAACTGCTCTGTCGTCCGACCGACTTCGGCCTCCACGAAGCCATCTCGTGTGATCGCGGTGCCACTTCGCTCGATCCACGTTTCTGGTGTCATGATAACCCGACTTGTCGCCCCATTCTGCGTCCGAGCCACCGCGCTGAGCGTCGCGCCGTCGGCGAACAGCGAGCGCCAACGATCCCAATCCCGTACCTCTCCGGAGTCCCCCGAGATCACGTCGTAGACTGCAGTGATGATGGCGTCGGTCGATGCTACGTCGGCCGGATCGGCAGCGGGCTGCTGGGCGTGGGCCGTTACGGGGGTGCCGACGAAAAGGGCGGCTGCGACGGTCACGGTCAGAGTGAGGAGGTGCTTTTGCGATGTCTTCATGCTGTGAAGTTGCGGTGGAGCCTTGAGTGGGCAACCCGTGCCTCTAACTTCACGGATGCCCTCGGATGACACACCCATGATGCAACAGTGGCGGGAGGCAAAATCCCGCCACCGTGACTCGCTGCTCTTCTTTCGGGTGGGAGACTTTTACGAGCTCTTCCACAGCGATGCGGAGGAGGGCGCGCGTCTCCTGGGTCTTACGCTGACGTCACGAAACAACGGGGCGGCTGCGAAAGTCCCGCTCGCGGGGGTGCCGGCGAAAGCGCTCGACGACTATCTGTCTCGACTGGTGAAGCTCGGCCGTCGCGTGGCGATCTGCGATCAGGTCGAAGACCCTGCCCTCGCGAAGGGCGTCGTGAAGCGGGAAGTCACCGAGACCGTCACGCCCGGGACCGTTCTTGCCGACAACCTCCTGACGGAGCGTCGTAACAACTACCTGGTCGCCATCGTGGCCGACGACGGGCCACGTGGTGGCTTCGGGCTCGCGACGCTGGACGTATCCACGGGAGAGCTGACCGTGCAGGCCGTGCCGACGGAGGAGCTGCGGGCCGAGTTGGGACGCCTCGAACCCTCGGAGCTGCTCCTGCCGCGCTCGCTGGCTGAGGATCCCGTCGTGGTAGCAGCGGCGCCTGCCGGACTCCCGCAGACGGTGCGGGACGACTGGATGTTCGAGAAGGACGTCGCCGCCCGTGAGCTCTTGAGCAGCTTCTCGGTGCGGTCGCTCGATGGCTTCGGTTTCCAGTCGGCTGACGACGGGCTGGTCCGGGTCGCCGGGTCCCTCATTCAGTACCTGGCGGAGATTCGACCTGCGGGCGTCTCGCACCTGAAGCCGATCCGCGTCCGGCGTCCTGGACGGGTGATGCTCCTCGACGAGATGACCCGCCGCAATCTGGAGTTGATCGAACCGCTGCGAGCGGGTGAGGAAGGGGGCACCCTGCTCGACGTCCTCGACCGGAGTGTGACGGCGATGGGCGGACGTCTTCTCAGGCGCTGGATGTTGGAACCTCTCGTGGTGACCGACGAAATCTGGGCGCGGCAGGAGGCCGTGGCCGAGTTCCACGATCGCCCAGCGCTGCGGACGTCGCTTCGCGAGTCTCTGGCACACGTTGCGGATCTCGAACGGGTGGCGGGCAAGATCGGGACGCTGCGGGTCGGCCCACGTGACCTGTCCAGTCTCCGACGCTCTCTCGAGATCCTGCCGGACGTTCAGTCTGCCACGACCGATGCTGCAACGTCACTGGTTCGCTCCATGGGTGCGGAACTGGACTGTCTCCAGGACGTCCACGATCTGCTGGCGCGAGCCATCGCCCCCGACCCCCCGGCAACGCTTCACGACGGGGGTGTCATACGCGAAGGCTGGTCCGAGGAACTCGACGACATCCGCACGGTCCGTGATGGCGCGCGCGACTTCATCGCCAGCCTCCAGGTCCGCGAACGTGAGCGTACCGGGATCGGCTCGCTCAAGGTCGGCTTCAACAAGGTCTTCGGGTACTACCTGGAGGTCACCAAGTCCAACCTGGACAAGGTGCCGGACGACTATGTCCGCAAGCAGACGCTCACGAACGGAGAGCGCTATTTCACGCCGGAGCTGAAGGAGTGGGAGGAGAAGGTGTTCGGGGCCGAGGATCGAATCGGACATCTCGAGATCGAGCTCTTTTCTGGCATCCGGGAGCAGGTCGCGGGTGCGGTGTCGCGCCTTCAGGCGACCGGCGAGAGGGTGGCCACCCTCGACGTTCTGGCCGGCCTGGCGCACGTCGCGGTGCATGCCGGCTATGTACGTCCCGAGGTGCACTCCGGCTTCGACCTGGAGATTCGCGCGGGGCGCCATCCTGTGGTCGAGACGATGATGCCGCGAGAGGAGTTCATTCCGAACGATCTCGTGCTCGACGATGCCGGGCGAGTCGTCATTCTCACGGGCCCGAACATGGCAGGGAAGAGCACGGTGCTCAGGCAGATCGGACTGATCCAGCTCCTCGCTCAGATCGGGTCGTTCGTGCCAGCCGATGCCGCGCGACTCCCGGTGACCGATCGGATCTTCACCCGAGTCGGAGCGTCGGACAATCTGGCCCGAGGTCAGTCGACCTTCATGGTAGAGATGAGTGAGACCGCTGCCATCGTACACGGCGCAACCGCCCGGAGCCTGATCCTGCTCGACGAAATCGGACGGGGGACATCGACCTACGATGGTGTGTCCATCGCCTGGGCGGTGACGGAGCACATCCACGAGCACATCGGGGCGAAGACGGTCTTCGCCACCCACTACCACGAGCTCACGCAACTCGGTGACCTGCTCGAGGGCGTGAAGAACATGAACGTCTCGGTCCGTGAGGTCGGCGACGAAATCGTCTTTCTCCGACGGCTCGCCGAAGGCGGCGCCGATCGCTCATACGGAATTCAAGTCGCGCGGCTCGCGGGTCTGCCCGATGGGATCGTACTGCGGGCCCGGGAACTTCTCGCCGAGTTGGAGGGAACACATACCGGCGGTGGTGAGGGCCTCGGTCGGCATGGCGAGCATCGACCGAAGTCGGAAGCCCCGCCTAATCAGCTCTCGATGTTTCAGGTGGAACACCCGACGGTCGCGCGGCTGCGCGCGATCGATCCGGACGACCTGTCGCCTCGAGAGGCGCTACGGATCCTCTACGAGCTGGGCAGCGTGACGCACCGGGAGAACGATTGAGCCTCACCCGACAGGTTGTACTTCTGACCATGAGCGCCGGATCGTTCGCGTGTGGGGGAGACGCTGAGATTGAACAGCCTCGCCCCCTCTTCGCGGAGGTGCCCATCGAGTATCCGATCCACATGTGGGATCAGAACATGGAGGGCGAGACCATGCTCCGTGTTCGAGTCGGGGATACGGGCGGCGTGGACAGCGTCGAAGTCGTCGAATCGTCGGGGTATCCGTCGTTCGATTCGGCGGCGGTCGCCGGTGCGCGAACGCTGCGCTTCGAGCCTGCCCGGCAAAATGGAAAGCGCATCGATGTCTGGGCCGAAGTGCCGGTCCACTTTTCCAAACGACCCCGCCCCGACACGTTGGGCGTCTCCCCCTGACCTCACCGATCGAGCGGCTCCCTGTCCGGGTGCCGTGCGAGCGACGGTACAGCGGGCCAGCCGAGTCCAAAACCTCACGGAGCCCCGATGGCTAAACGCCACCCCCGTCCGTACAACAGTGCCCTCGAACTGATTGGCTGGACCCCGATGGTCCGGCTGAATTCTGTCAGCGATGGGTGCCGTACGCCGGTCTACGCCAAGTGCGAATTCACCGGACCCGGAGCCTCGATCAAGGATCGGATCGGCATCGCCATGATCGAAACTGCGGAGGCCGACGGCTCGCTGAAGCCGGGTGGTACCGTGGTGGAGGCAACCGGAGGCAACACCGGACTCGCCCTCGCGATGGCGGCTTCGTTGAAGGGGTACAAGTGTATCTGCACCATGCCCGACAAGATGAGCACGGAGAAGGTGAAGCTCCTGCGTGCCTTTGGGGCAGAGGTCGTCATAACGCCCACGGCCGTGCCGCCGGATCATCCCGATCATTACCTCCAGAAGGCACGGAGTATCGCGGCCGAGACCCCCGGTGCGTGGCTTGCCAACCAGTTCTACAACCAGGCCAATCCGAACGCGCATTACGCGACGACCGGCCCGGAGATCTGGGAGCAGAGTGAGGGGCGCGTCACCCATTTCGTGGCATCCGCTGGAACGGGCGGGACGCTCACCGGGGTGGGCCGCTATCTGAAGGAACAGAATCCAGACATTCAGATCATTGGCGTGGATCCGTCCGGCTCGATGATCGCGCCCTTTTTCAACACCGGCGAGTCGGTCGAAGGGCATCCGTACAAGGTCGAGGGCATCGGTAACGACAAGATCCCGGGCACCCTCGACCTCGACGTGGTCGATCAGTTTCTGAGCTGCTCCGATGGGGATGCCTTCCGGATGGCGCGCCGGATTTCCCGGGAAGAGGGACTCTTTGCCGGTGGTTCAGGCGGCCTGCTGGTGCACGGAGCGGTCGAGGTCGCGAAGGCGATCGACGACCCGGACGCATTCGTAGTCACACTCGTTTGTGACTGGGGAGAGCGGTATCTCAGCAAGCTGTATGATGACGACTGGATGCGAGAGAACGGCTTCCTGGAGCGGCCTCGTTCGACCACGTTGCTCGACACGCTCGGTGCCAAGGACAGCCGCGTCGCCGGCGTAGTGACGGTCGAGCCCACCACGCCCGTCCGCCTCGCGCTCTCCACGATTACCGCGCACGACATCGGGCAACTCCCGGTGGTCCGCGACGGAACGTGTCTTGGCTCGGTGACGGAGGCTCGACTCCTCAGCCAGATCATCGAGGATCCTACGATCCTCGACAATCCGACCGAGTCGGTGATGGGACCACCCTTCCCGGTCCTCGAGGGGCATGTCGACGCGGAGGAGATTCGTTCCCTGCTCGCGCGGGACAACGCCGCGTGTCTGGTTCGTGACGGGGGTGAGCTCGTGGGCATCATCACCCGCTACGACGTGGTCCGGGCGCTGACCGGATGAGAATCGCGGTGCTGCTCGGCGGAACCTCCGACGAGCGGGACGTCTCGCTCGCGTCGGGTGTTCAGGTGGCACGAGCACTCCGAGAAGCAGGCCACGACGTGGTTGCCGTCGATACGGCCTCCGGAATTCTCGAGTCCAGCGAGGAGCTGAGACTGCTGACGGGTGGGGTCGATAAGGCTCCGCCCGAGGCGACCTCACTCGCCGCGCTCGACGAGGGCCATACGGTGGCGCTCACGCGCGATCCGAAGCTTTCGGAGGTGGATGTTTTTTTTCTCGCGCTGCACGGTGGAAGCGGCGAGGACGGCACCATCCAGGCGCTCCTGGATGTGTCCGGCGTCACCTACACCGGTAGCGACCGACTCGGTTGTTCGCTGGCGATGGACAAAGAGGTCACGAAGCGCCTGCTGCGCGAGGCCGGGGTTCCGACTCCGGACTGGCTCGTGGGGCCGGCCACGGCAGACGAGGTGGAAGCCGCGCTGGGGCTCCCCGTCATCGTGAAGGCGTCCGGAGGGGGTTCTTCTCTTCGACTGGTATTGGCCCACGACCGAGCCGAGCTGGACGCTACGATCGAAGCGAGTGAGGCGTGGGACGACGTTGTGCTCTTCGAGCGATACCACGCGGGCAGGGAGTTTACTGTCGGCGTCGTCGGCGGCGAGACCTTTCCTGTGGGAGAGATCGTTCCCGCCCACGAGATCTTCGACTACGCGTGCAAGTACCAGCCGGGGCTGGCCGAGGAGATTTTCCCGGCGGAGATCAGTGAGGCTCTCTCGGATCAGCTCAGGGCTCTCGCTCTCGAGGTCCATCAGGCCCTTCGCCTGCGCGACTACTGTCGAGTGGACTTCATCGTCGACGGAGAGGGGCGGCCATGGTGTCTGGAGGCGAACGCGCTGCCGGGAATGACCGCCAACAGTCTGTTACCGAAGGGCGCGGACGCAGCCGGCGTCGACTTCCCCGACCTGTGCGATCGGATTGTGCGGCTCGCGTCAGAGCGTCGAGCCGGCCATTCTTCCTGACCCCGATTGACACGGGGCACGCGTTTTGGCGTGCACCACTGAATCACAGGAACCTGCTCCGAGGGCAGGGGTTCGATACGATCCCTCCGAGACGGCACTGAACAACCGCGACTTCATGAGCTACCAGACGAGCCCAGGGTTCAACTCCTTCGGCATCGGCCTTACGCCGACGCCGATGGTGAAGCGGCTCCTGATTGCCAACGCGGTGGTCTTCGGGCTGCAGCTGGTCCTGCGTGACTTCATGCTCGACTGGTTCGCGTTTCAGCCGCGCCAACTGGTGTTCCGACCGTGGGGCCCGTTCACGTACATGTTCCTGCATGGTGATCTCATGCACCTGTTCGGGAACATGCTCTTCCTCTTTTTCTTCGGCCCGCCGCTCGAGGCGCGTTGGGGAGAGAAGGAGTTCCTCCGGTACTACGTGGTGTGTGGCCTCGGTGGCGTTGCGCTCAGCTTCGTATTCATGCCGGCGTCCATCGTCGGTGCGTCTGCGGCCGTGTATGGCGTGATGCTGGCGTTCGCCATGAACTGGCCGAACGCACCCATCTACATCTTCGGCATCTTCCCCGTGCCTGCGAAGTATCTGGTAGCGTTCTTCGGCGTCGTGGCGCTGCTGGGGGCGACGGGTAGCGCGCAAGGAAGCAACGTTGCCCACTTCGCGCACCTTGGCGGGCTCGTGGCCGGGTATCTCTACCTGAAGGCCGACTTCCGCACCGGGAAAGTGTTCGAGGGTGTGCAGAGGGCGGCACGGAAGAAGCGTCGGCTCGCGATCGTTCCGGGGGAGGAACCGGAGGAGGAGCATGCCGCTGGCCGCCGCCCGCGTCGACAGGAGGAGGTGAAGGAGAATGAGGCCCTCTACGATCAGGTCGACGCCGTTCTCGACAAGATCTCTGCCGAAGGGATGTCATCTCTGACGCCCGCCGAGCTAGAATTGCTCGATGAGGTATCGAAGAAACACCGCACGAACTAGGGACGGGCTCGGCCGCCCGCCCGCGGCCCCGGACTCTGATGATGCGCCACCTGGCTCGTAGCTTCCGTTCTCGCACGCCCTTCCTGGGCGGGCTCCTCTTCCTCTGGGCTTGTGGTGGTTCCGGCGCGCCCGTGAATCCCGCTCCGCCTGTCGTGCCTGCGACCGCCCCGGCCGAGTCGATGCCGGGGACCGACCCTCGGCCGGAGACTCCGGACGCCGCGGCGGACCAGTCGCCAGGACCGACGGTCTACGGTGTAGATCTCGATACCGTGCAGGCGGGTCGCTTCGACCAGGGCAAGATGTGGACGTTCGAGTTCCCGCCTCGAGAGTACCTTGCGGAGACCTACGGTCTGCGACCCGACGACGCATGGTTCGAGAAGGCTCGACTCGGAGCCCTGCGGATCCCGAGTTGCTCTGCATCTTTCGTCTCCCCCCATGGGCTCGTGATGACGAACCATCACTGCGCCCGTGAGTTCGTGTCACAGGTGTCTGGGGAAGGCGAGTCATTGCTCGACGACGGACTCGTTGCGACGGATCTCTCGGACGAACGTCCTATCGACGACTTCGAAGCCGACCGGCTGCTTGCGATCGTCGACGTCACGGATGAAGTGAACGCGGCGGTCGACGCGGTCCCGGCCGAGGGGCGCGCCGATGTCCGGGAGGGCCTGCTCGAGGAGATCGAGGCCCGCATCCTCGCGGAGTACGGAGGCGAAGACTCCGGGCACGTGGTGGAGATGATCTCGCTCTACAACGGAGGGCGCACCTCGGCGTACGTCTTTCGGCGCTTTACGAATGCGAAGCTCGTCATGGCTCCCGAGCTCCAGATCGGCTTCTTCGGTGGTGACCCCGACAACTTCACCTATCCGCGGTACAACCTCGACTTCGCCTTCTTCCGCATTTACGACGACGAGGGACAGCCGCTCCAGAGCGACCCGTACTTCGCCTTCGATCAGGACGGGCTCGAGGATGGCGACCCGATCTTCATCATCGGGAATCCCGGCAGCACGAACCGACTCCAGACCGTTGCCCAGCTCGAGTTCCGGCGCGACGTGAGTGATCGAGGCGTGATCGAACTTCTTCGGACTCGTATGGCCGTGCTCGACGCCTACATCAGCGCACACCCTGAAGAGGCCGAGGAGCGCGATTTGCGCAACACGTACTTCTCGCTCGCCAACTCTCTGAAGGCGTACGGCGGCCAGGTCTCAGGGCTCGAAGACCCGGTGATCATTGCCCGGCGCCGAGATACGGAGCGTGACTTCCAGTCCGAGATCGATGCGGACAGTGCACTCGCCGGGCGTTACGGCGCACTCATCGATCAGATGGCCGAACTCCAGGACCGAAAGCGTGAACAGGGGCCAGGCTTCGGGGCGTTCCTCGCGATGACCAGCGCGGACATGGAGTCGTCGACCCTGCATCGCGCACTGATCTCGTTCCAGATCCTGAGTGCGCGACAGAGCGGTTCTCCCGCCGAGGCAGTGGAGGGACTGGTCGAAGCACTGAGTGCCGTGCCCGACCAGGCTCCAGAACTCGATCAGGCGCTCATGGAGGCCCGCTTCCGAGACTTTGCAAAGTTCTATGGGGACGATGCGCCGTTGGTCTCGGCTGTCCTTGGCGGGCAGAGCGTGGAGGCCAAGGCTGCTGCGGTTGTGTCTACCTCGCAGCTGCAGGATTCGGCCACGGCCGTCGCGGGCATCGCCGACGGGTCGATCGGGATCGCGGATCCGGCTCTGGGCGTCGTTCGCTCGTACCTGCCTGCGTTCATCGCCTTCCAGCAGGTCGTCGCCGGGGTCTTCCCCGAGGAAGAGCAGATCGCCTCTGAACTCGGTCGTGCGCGCTTCGAGGTCTACGGCACCGATGTGCCGCCCGACGCGACATTCTCGCTGCGCATCGCCGACGGTGCCGTCGGTGGATACGCGTACAACGGCACGCAGGCCCCGGCGTTCACGACGATGTTCGGACTGTTCGATCGTCACTTCAGCCATGCGGGGGACGATGACTGGGCCCTCCCCACGCGGTGGCTCGAAGCCCGTTCCGAACTCGAGCTCTCGACGCCGATGAACTTCGTCTCGACGGCGGATATCATCGGCGGAAACTCGGGATCACCGGTGCTGGACGCAGATCTCGAAGTCGTGGGCGTCGTCTTCGACGGCAACATCGAGAGCCTGCCGGGTGAGTACATCTACCTCCCGGAACAGAATCGGTCGGTCACGGTGGACGCACGAGCGATCCTCGAGGCGCTGGACGTCGTCTACGACATGGATCGCCTGGTCCACGAGCTCACCTCGGGAGAGCTGATCGAGACGGAACAGGCCGCCGACGCTCGGGGGCGCTGAATCTCGCGGGCCCGAGAAGATTCGGGCGTTTGGGACCGTATGTAGGTAGAGTAGTGCCAGCACCTGCCCTGCGTCCGAGGAGAATCGATGGCCGGCTCCATCTCGAATAGCGTCACGCTCATGAAGGCGAGCTTCAACGTTCTCAAGCTCGACAAGGAACTTCTCGTGTTCCCCGTGATGTCGGGCGTCGCGAGCCTCCTGGTGATGGCGAGCTTCGTTGCTCCCATGGCCTTGACCGGGGCTGGAGAAGTCTTTCAGCAGGGGGGCGGGGGCTACTTGGGCATGAGCATCATGTTCCTGTTCTACGTCGTGTTATACAGCGTGATCTTCTTCTTCAATTCGGCGCTTGTCGGTGCAGCACTGATTCGGCTGGATGGCGGTGACCCCACCGTGAGTGACGGGCTCGCCATCGCGTCGAAGCGCATGGGTACGATTCTGGGCTACGCGGTGATGTCCGCCACCGTTGGAATGATCCTTCGAATGATCTCCGATCGGGGCGGAATCTTCGCGAAGATCGCGGCCGGACTCGCCGGGATGGCCTGGACGCTGGCCACCTACTTCGCGGTGCCGATCCTGGTGACCAAGGATGTGGGACCGATCGACGCCGTGAAGGAGAGTGCTGCGCTCTTCAAGCGCACATGGGGCGAGCAGGTCACCGGGAACTTCGGACTCACCTGGGCGATGATGTTCGCCTTCTTCGGCTGGACCGCGGCGTCCGTCGGGATGTTCGTCGTCGGCGGCATGGTCGGGCCGGTTCTGGTCATTCCGGCGCTCCTGGTGTCGCTCTCCGGATACATCTTTCTCGCGTTGCTCGGCTCCGCGCTCGGGGGGATCTACACCGCGGCTCTGTATCGCTACGCGATGACCGGAGACACTGGCACCTTCGACGCTCAGATTCTTGGAAATGCCTTTCGGCCGAAGTGATCTTCGCGTGTGAAATAGGCCGTAATCTCTGACGCTCACGTTGCTTGCAGCGCTCGTAGCGTCCGCCTACACTCAAAGCCCCCTCGGGGCAGGGTGGGATGGTTCGTCCGGAGCCTCCGAGGGTCGTCCGGGGGCCTGTGACTGTCAGAGTCGGGACGGTAGCGGGCCCGCTTATCGCGTCTGGGAGGCTTGCTGATGGCGTCGGCCAAGGAGTACACCACCGATCGCATTCGAAATGTCGCGGTCCTGGGTCATGGAGGTGCGGGGAAGACCACCCTTATCGAGGCCCTTTGCTTCGTAGCAGGATCGTCGAAGCGTCTCGGAAAGGTCGAGGACGGCTCTGCTCTGACGATGCACGCGCCGGAGGAGCACGCGCACGGGATATCGATCCAGCTGACAGCGGCCTTCGCCGAACATCTCGGCACCAAGATCAATCTGCTCGACACTCCCGGCTACCTGGACTTCATGGGTGACGCGATTTCGGCCGTCCGCGTCGCGGATGCGGCCATCATCGTGGTGAGCGCGACCTCCGGGGTGGAGGTGGGGACCGAGCGCGTCTGGCAGTACTGCGAGGAGCGTGGGATTCCCCGGATCCTCTTCGTCTCGATGATGGACCGGGAGCATGCCGACTTCGAGGGCGTCTTCGGCCAGATCCAGCAGCGACTCACCGACCGCGCCCTGCCCGTCGAGATTCCTGTGGGGGAGGGCGCTGACTTTCGCGGGATCATCAATCTTTTCAGCGAGAAGGCCCACATCTACAAGAAGGGCACTCGAAAGGGCGAGTACGACGAAACCGAGATCCCCGAGGAGTTGAGGGACCAGGAGGCGCGCTGGGAGACCGAACTCCAGGAGACGCTCGCCACCACCGATGAGCGCCTGCTCGAGGCGTATCTGGAGGGCGGGGCGATCTCGCGGGAAGAAGCGATCGAAGGGATGGCCCTGGGCATGGCAAGGAACGAGGTCTTTCCAGTCTTCTGTGGGGCGGCCACGGAGACGTACGGGATTCGCGCGCTGCTCAAGAAGCTGGTCGAGCTGTGCCCGAGCCCTGAAGAGGCGCAGCCCGAAATTGTAGACGGTACCGAATACAGCGCACGCGACGATGGACCGTTGGCAGCGCTGGTTTTCAAGACTGCTTCGGAGCCGCATGTCGGTGAGCTGTCGTACTTCCGGATCTTCTCGGGCTCGATGTCGAACGGCATGGAAGTTCAGAACGCCTCGGACGGACAGCCGGAGAAGCTGAACCACCTTTCCGTACCGATGGGGAAGGAGCGCCTCGAGATCGCCACGCTTCACGCGGGAGATATCGGAGTCGTCGCCAAGCTCAAACACACGCACACCAACGACTCTCTCTGCTCCGTGGGCCAGCGGATCGCTCTGGCCCCGATCACCTTTCCCGAGGCCGATATCGCCATCGCCATCAAGGGCGTGACCCGGGCCGACGAGGATAAACTCGGGGAGGTGCTTCCCAAGCTTCGCGAGGAGGATCCGACGTTCTCGGCGACGTTCGAGGCCGAGCTGCACCAGACCATTGCACGGGGGTTGGGCGAGCTCCACCTCGATGTGCACTTCGAGCGAATGGCCCGGAAGTATGGTGTGAAGGTGGAGACGGAGCAGCCGAGGATCGCCTATCGGGAAACAATCACGATTCCGTCGGAAGGGCAGGGCCGACACAAGAAGCAGTCCGGAGGGCGAGGGCAGTTCGGGGACTGCTGGATTCGGCTGCGCCCGCAGCCTCGAGGCTCGGGATACGAGTTCGTGGACGCGACCAAGGGTGGTGTGATTCCCGGCAAGTATGTGCCCTCGGTAGACAAGGGCATCCGCGAAGCAGCCGCGCGGGGCGTCGTCGCTGGATTTCCCCTCGTCGACTTCGCGGCGGAGTGCTACGACGGTTCATATCACTCGGTGGATTCGTCCGACATCGCCTTCAAGCTGGCCGGGTCCCACGCGTTTCGAAGCGTTGCCGAGAAGTGCCGGCCGGTCTTGCTGGAGCCGGTCGTTGCCGTCGCCGTGACGACGCCCGACGAGTATGTCGGTGACATCATGGGTGACCTGACTTCTCGCCGCGGGAAGGTCCAGGGGATGGATCCAGGGAGCGGACGCACTACGGTGCGAGCCACGGTGCCGGAGTCGGAGCTGTACAAGTATGCGGCGACACTCCGCTCGATCACGCACGGTCGGGCGCACCACTCGCGGAAGCGAGCCGGCTACGAGCCTGCCCCGGACGATGTGGCGCGGAAAGTGCGGCTTGAGCGGGATCAGGAAGCAGGGCACTGATCGGCTCCTTCGAGTCGGCAGCACATCAACTCGGGCGGCAGATTCCCGAGGAGACTCGATGATGAAGATCGCGGTACTTGGAGGAGGGAATCTGGGCAGAGCGCTTGCCCAGGGGTGGGTGGCTGCCGGTCTCGTCCCGGCCGGGGATGTTCGGGTGACCCGCCGGCAGACCGAGAAGCTCGACGATCTCGCTCGCGAGGGGTTCGTGGTCGGAGATGACAATCGAGCGGCCGTCGAAGCGAGTGATGTCGTCGTTCTGGCTGTACAGCCGCAGCAGTTGAAAGAACTTCTCGAGGATGTCGGACCGTCTCTCGAGTCCCAGCGTCATCGGGTGGTATCGGTGGTTTCCGGGGCGTCCATCGCCAGTCTTCGTGAGGCTCTGCCCAGCGGGGTGCCCGTCGTGCGTGCGATGCCGAATACGGCTGTGTCGATCGGGGAGTCGATGACGTGCCTCAGTGCGGGCGAAGGCGATGAGCGCGCGCTGGCCGAAGCCGTCGCGCTGTTCGACGCCGTGGGCAAGACACTGGTGATCCGTGAAGAGATGATGGTTCCGGCGACTGCCCTGTGTGCATGTGGCGTCGCGTTCTTCCTCCGCTGCATTCGGGCGGCGTCGCAGGGGGGGATAGAGATCGGCTTTCATCCCGAGGAGGCACTTCTTCTCGCCGGGCAGACCGCACGCGGCGCGGCGGCGCTGTCCCTCAAGGAAGACACTCATCCAGAGGGCGAAATCGACCGGGTCACGACGCCGCGCGGGTGCACGATTGCCGGCCTCAACGAGATGGAGCACCAGGGGCTGAGCTCGGCGCTCATCAAGGGACTAATCGTCAGCGCACGTGCGGCGGAGGGGCTCTACCAGGACTAGCGCCAGTGGGTCGACGGGCCGCTCTGGTCCGACCACTTCGATCTTCGCATGCAACCCTGTTAGCGATCTCGCTGTCTATCTGTAGCATGACAGATATAGGTCACTCTACAGATAGTCAGCTATGAATCCGGAAGACCATCTCCCGCTCGCGCCCCGCGATCTCCTCATTCTCGCGGTGCTGGCAGAGGCTCCACTCCACGGGTACGGCCTGATCAAGGCCGTAGAGGCTCGCTCGAATGCCGGTGTGCTCCTCGATTCGGCGAATCTGTATCGAGTGTTACGCCGTATGACCGGGCTGCAGTGGATTCAGGCCGTCGAAGGTGCCGAAGACAGCCGACGACGCACATACGAGATCGCTCCGGACGGGCGAACCGTGCTTCGTGCGGAAGTCCATCGCCTGGAGGATCTCCTCAGTCAGGCGCGCCCCGCGGTAGCCGGCGGATGAAGCGAGTGAGGCGACCCACGGTACCGCGCGTGTACGCGGCACTTCTGCGCCTCTTCCCTCCTTCTGTGCGGAAGGGCGATGGAGAGGAGATTATGCGCCTGGCGGTGCGGACGTTCCGTCGCCTGCCACGCGTGGTGTTGTTGGAGTGGTTGGACGAAACGGGTTTGTCAGCTTCGAATCGAGGCGGGGGGTGGGACATGAGTGGATGGGTACGTCACGTGAGGCTGGCGGGTCGGACGCTGCGAAAAGCGCCGGCGTTCACCGTTACATCTGTGCTGTTGATCGCGCTCGGCGTGGGCGCGGTCACCACGATTTTCACCCTCGTCGACCACGTCCTTCTCAGGCCGCTTCCCTATCCGGCGGCCGAGCGCCTCATCACGGTCGAGAACGGGTCGCACTCGGCGATCATGTACCGCGAGCTCGAGCAGCTGGACGGAGTCGAGCAATGGGCCGGTGGGTATGTGGAGGGCGCGAACCTCACGGGTGAGGGCGATCCCATCCGGATCGATCTGGCCTCCGTGACCGAGGACTTCTTCACGCTCTTCGGTGCGCGCGCAGAGCGGGGTCGCCTTCTCCTGCCAGAGGATTTCGAGCAGCCGGGCCGAGTGGTGGTGACGCACTCGACCTGGAGTAACGTCTTCGCTGGG
>JBDGVS010000011.1:0-20118 GCA_039585535.1 Gemmatimonadota bacterium
GAAGGTTCGCACGCCCACATCATGGAATAGGAGGCGGCGCGACTCTGGCAGCGTGCTGCTCAACTCCAGGCCGAGGCAGTCGCATCGATTGGCCGTTAGGAGGAGCCATCGGAGGAGCCCTGTGGGCCGCGGGCGTGACTGCGCCGGCCGGAGCGGCCGCCGTAGGTGCTACGGTTTCGGTCGCTGGAGCCGGTATTGCCGCCCGCCTCGGCGTGGAGGGCGTTCGGATGATGTACGAGAGGGCACTGGGACGCGGCGAAAAAGGGCGCGAGGGTCTCCTGTCCGTCGTCGCCCTCAACGCGCAGGGCGGCTGGCGCATGACCGCAGGCGACGACTAGCGGAGGATCTCGGCCTCGGTAAGCAGTCGGCGGAGCTCTTCGACCCGTGCAGCGTTGACGCCCATGTCACCCCGCCCGACCCGTGAAGCAGAGCGGACGATGAGCTCTCGCGACGGACTCACCACGATCTCGAGGTCATCCACGAAGCGAAGGATCTTGCTGCGCGCCTCGGCATGCAGGTAGTCCCCATTCGCAGTGACGAGGGTGGTGCGCTCCATCGCCCCGACTATTTCAGCGACGCGTGGCATCAAGTCGCCACGACCGATCGATCCGCGCACGAAGAATCCCTTGGTGCCGTCGGGGTGACGAAGCCCGCTGTGTACGCAGTTCGGCGTTCCGGGACACGGGGCCAGATTACCGTTTTGTGGTCCCAGAGTCTCCGGGGGGCCACCCCAACATCCGCCTGCGAAGAGTGCGGCGAGAAGCATGGTCGTTGTCCGGAGGATCTTCATGCGGTGAATCATTTGCGTGCGTTTCGGTACCTATTGATGCTGAGGCGTTCCTGTCAGCGGGTGTAGATCGAGACCACGCCGTTCCCCCCGCGGGACCCGAACTGGAATTGAGCGTCCACGGGGCTGAGAATCTCGATGTAGTCGATGATATTCGGGTCGATGTCGCGGAGAACCTGATCGGGTAGTCCCACCATGACGCCATTGAGGGCAACGCCGGCCGGGACGCATCCTTCACCACCGGCTCGCCGGCTCACCTCTACACACAGGCCGGGCATCATGACCCCGGTCAATTGGTCGACCAGGGATATCTCGCGGATTCGCAATCCTGGCGCGTTCATCGAGCGCAGGATGTCAGCGGTCTGGTTGGTGCGCGCGAGCATGAGCTCGATATCCTCACGCCCGATAAAGTCCAGGCGCTTCGCCTGCCCTGCCAGATTCGTCCGACCGAATCGGGTGCGGGCGGTCACGACCAGACCCTCAACCTCCAGAGCCTCTGTGGCCATGTTCACTTCGATGTCGACCGTCTCTTCCGAAAAGATGGTGACGGAGTCGGTGCGCTCCTCGAAGGCGAGATGGTCTGTCGTGACCAGGTGCCTGCCCGGAGGCAGGTCGTCCAGAATGAATCGCCCCGTGAGATCCGTGAGCGTGGAACTCGTGGTCCCCGCCACAGAGACCACGGCGCCCTGAATTGGGTCATTGGTCACGTAGTCTCGGACATAACCTGCGAGCGTTCCTTCGGTGGACATGAGGAGCATGAGGTCCTGCAGGACGGCCCCTCCGGCCGGGAGCACTACCTCGACGCTGCGGCCGTTGCTCTGTCCAAAGGTGGCCTGCAAGCGCATGTCGACATCCGCTCGGACCGAGCACATTCGGAAGTATCCCGCGTCATCGGTTCGCACTTCTACCGGCTGGATTCCCGGGAAGCGGGAGATGGCCTCCGCCTGGACGACGGCCCCCGGGATCGCAACGCCGGTGAGAGAATCCGTGACGACGCCCGCAATGGCTGCGAAGCCTGGGGTCGATTGCTCGGCAAGGCACCAGCCTGCCAGTAGCGTCTCTTCGGAGGGCACCGAGAGTTCCACGGCCAGGGTCTGGCCAGATGTGAAGGTGACTTGCCGGGACGGCGGGCTTACGCCGAGCGCCTGCAGTCGGTCGTGGAAAAAGGAAATCCAGTGAGACCCGGCGGGGATGCCCTCGAGGACGAAGCGTCCCGTTTCGTCGGTCTCTGCGACCGAACTCGTTCCGATGACTGCCACGCGGGCGCCGGGGAGCAACTGCATTGAGGTGCTGTCGAAGACGACGCCCTCTAGTCTGGCGGTGCCGGGTTCCTGGCCCGAGGCCGAGAGTGGCATGCACACGCAGGCTGCGACCGCGAAAATCGCGGCGAGCCTCCCGCCCGCTTCCGGGAGCGACAACCGATGGACCAACGACGACAGACTCATATTCCTCACACTTAAGATCCGCCATTCGGGGCCGGATCACGAACTTCGACCTCTACCGTGGACTCTCTATACGCCAGTAGCGTCATAGAATGTCCATGCGCAGAAGATGAAGATACCCAAGGGCTTCGGGGCGAAAAGGCGGTCAACTCCAGACGTCGAAGAACTCCGGTCCGCCCGAGGCCGCTGTGCCTGCGTCGGCACCCGCGAGATATCCGAGCAGTAGGCGCGAGCACTCGTCCACCAACACCTCTCTGTCGAGGCGATCGTGGAAAGCGCGAGACTCGCCGTCCAGGATCCCCATTGTCGCTCTAAGTCCCAGTCGGACAGCGAGATCTGGGTTCGAGTGCTCCATTTCGTCTGCCCGGGTCAGCAGGAGGCCAGCTACGCCCGAGAGCACCTCGGCGCGGAACGTGTCATACGCATGAGCCCGGCGACCAGAGACCTGGTCGATGGCCTTGAGGTACACGGAACGGGAGCGCTGCGCGTCGACCAGGAGGCCGATGGACGCCCGAACGAGGTCGGCCAGTTCGTGCGCGGACCAGTCGTGGGCGGTCAGCGAATCGTTCCATCGGTCCAGGGCCTCGGTCCATACGCGCTCGCCCAGGTAGTCGAGCAAGTCCTCCTTCCCGTTGAACCGCGCATAGAAGGAGCCGACGGAGGATTCTGCCTTGTCGACGACTCTGTGGACGGTGAGCCCCGACGGCCCTTCGGTCGCCAGGAGCTCAAGTGAGGCGGCAACGATCCTTTCCAGCGTGCGGCGGGATCGATTCTGCTTGGGCGGGTTGACGTGGGCGGGCGCGGGGGACGCAGTCATCACGGCATGTTCGGACCAGAGTAGAATAGAATTCTGGTTCCATGATAAATGTGCGCGCTCCCAGCGCAAGGTGGGTATATACGAAAAGGGCCGCCGGGCGAACCCGGCGACCCTCTCGCACTTTGTCCGACCCCGAAGGGCCGGCCTGTGATGTTCGTCGGATCAGCTACCCGATCCAGTGTCGTCAGATGCCATCGTCGGCGGCTCGCCGTCATGGTCGATCACGAGTACGACACGGCGGTTCTCCCAGCCGGCGACCCCGGGGCCCCAATCGTCAGACACGAGACGGCGGGTGTCTTCGCCGTAGCTGACTGCCTTGAGCCGGTCCTCGGTAAGGGCCGTGCTGCTCACGAGGTACTCAGCGACTGCCTTCGCACGCTGCTCACCGAGCCACAGGTTGTAGGCCTCGTCACCAGATGAGTCGGTAAAGCCCTCGACGGTGATCTCGGCGTCGGGGTAGTACTTCTGCGCGACGCTGCCGAAGCGGGCGAGAACTGCTTCGTCCTCGGACTCCACTGTGGCATCGTCGAAGCCGAAGTAGACCGGGACGTTGAAGCGCAGCTCGTCTTCGAGCTGCGAGATCGAGACCTCGAAGTCACGCTCCATCTGCTGAAGATCTCTCTCGAGGGCTGCCATCCGCTGGTCCACGTCCGCAAAGCGGCTGTTCATATCAGAGGCGAGCTGCTCGTCCCCGGCCTGCATCTCCCCCTGCATCTCGGCGCGGAGTGACGCGAGGCTGGCGTCCATGTCCTCAGGGCTGACGGTCTTGCATGCGCCGGTGGCGCCTACGAGTGCGAGGGCAGCGACCAGGCCGAGCCCCCTCTTGTTCAATTCGAGCGTGCTCATCGGTGAGCTCCCCTTGGTTGGTGACCTTCCGGTGACGGTCGAGCCGTCCCCCATTTGAATGCGCAGATTAGTAATGCAGGAAAGGTGCCAAACTCAAAAGCCCAATAGAAGCGCGCCTTCCGACAGGGGCGACCGACGCTACTCCAGGTAGGTGTATCCCTGGAGGCTCTCGTCGAGGAAGCGTCGGAGTCGAGCGGCCTCGCTGAGCGTGAGCCGGGAGGCCTCGAGTGCGGCCTCGATATCCTGGCGAAGCCGACGACGCATGTCTTCGGGCTCGAACTGGACGTAGCTGAGAACCTCCCGAATGGTTTCGCCCTCGACAATGGTCTCGATGCGCCACCGGTCGTCATCGCCCAACACCACGTGGGCCGCGTTGGTGTCACCCAGGAGGTTGTGGAGGTCTCCCAGTGTTTCTTGATATGCCCCGGTCAGGAAGATCCCCAGGTAATAGGGATGATCTCCCGCTCCCTCGGCATAGGAGCCGCCAGCGCTTGCGGCGTGAAGCTCGAGTGTAGTCTTCACCTCACCGTCTCCGGGGAAGCGATCGACCCGCCCATCGGAATCACACGTGATGTCGGCCAGAACGCCCCGACGCGTCGGCTCCTCGTTGAGCCGGTGAATCGGCATGATGGGGAAGATCTGACCGATGCCCCAGGAGTCGAGGAGCGACTGAAAGACGCTCATGTTTACGAAGTACAGGTCGGCGAGTCGGTCCGGCAGGTAGGAGAGGGCCTCTGGTAGATCGTTGCCGAGCCGCTCGAGGGCGGCACTCCCAACCGCCCAGAAGAGCTCTTCGCACGCGGCGCGAGCGCGGAGGTCCATGTACCCCAGATTGAACAGGTTCGTCGCCTCGGAGAGGGCATGCTCCGCATCGGTGTAGACCTCGGGCAGCTCGTCATTGTTCACGTCGAGTCGCTGGTACGCGTCGTGGACATCGAGCAGTGGCTGAGGTGGATCGTCGGCCGCGAGCGCTGAGGCCACGAGGGCCTGGTCCGGCTCTACGCGGAAGACGCGGCTACCGATGACCTCGCATACGAGCACACTCGAATGTGCGACGAGGGCTCGGCCGGACTCGGTCATGATGCGGGGGTGCGGCACGCCGGCATCGTCGCAGACCGTTTTGACCCGATGAACGATGTCGGCCGCGTACTGGTCGAGGGTGTAGTTCACCGACGACTCCGTGGCACTCCTGGAGCCGTCGTAGTCCACGCCGAGCCCACCCCCGAAGTCGAGGATCTCCACAGGAGCCCCGGCCCGGTGCAGCTCGACATAGAGGTGGGCCAGTTCGCTGACCACGTACTTTACCGCCCGAATATCGAAGATCTGCGAGCCCACGTGGCAGTGGAGCATCTTGAGGCCGCCCAGAAGACCGGCGGAATGGAGCGCTTCAATCGCGTGCAGGATCTCTCCGACCGTAAGCCCGAATTTGCCGCGTATCCCGGCCGACCCGGCCCAACGGCCCACCCCGGGTGATGCGAGCTTCGCTCGGATTCCGAAGTCGGGAAGGACGTCGTGCACTCGTGCAGATGCCTCGATGAGTCGGAGTTCGTGCGCCTGCTCCACGACGGGGATGATCGTCCGTCCCATTTTCGCCGCGAGCACCACCGTCTCGATGTACTCGGCGTCCTTGAAGCCGTTGCACACCAACGGCATGTCATTGAAGCCCTGCGTCAGCGACAGGCCGGCGATCAACTCCGGCTTGGAGCCGACCTCCAGTCCGAATCCGATCGCGGCACTGATGTCGCGTACCGCCTCGCAGACGTGTCGCTCCTGGTTCACCTTGATCGGATAGACGCACGTGTATCCACCCTTGTAGTCCGCCCCTTCTATGGCCTCGTCGAAGGCGCGACGAAGTGCGCGCATCCGGTGTTCGAGGATCCCCGGGAGACGAATGATGACCGGCGTGCCTACCTCCCGTGCGGAGAGCCCCTCGATGACCTCGAAAAGGTCGATGGCTCGCGCTGTCGTGGCTTCCGGGTGCGCGAGGAGGGTTCCACTCTCGGATACCGAGAAGTAGCCCTCGCTCCAGGCATCCACGCGGTAGATCCGTGAGGAGTCCGTCGTCGACCATGGCGAGGCCGGGGTGTCGCTCATTGTGTCCCTTCCATGTCGGCCTCACGCGCCGTTCCGAGGAGTGCGGCTGCGTTGGACCACCAGACCCGGTCACTCACGACCTGGTCAACCAGCATCCCGCCCGCCATGAACACGCGACCCGCCGAGACTGCTGCGTTTCGGTGGTCCATCGTCGCGACAGGGAGCGGCTCGAGGGCTCCCCAGCTGTCTCTCAGGGGTGCGTATGTCACGACCTGCCGAAGAGGCTGGGCGGGGGCGCCGTCGTATCCGATGCCGTCGTAGTTGTAGGGGTTGTCGGTACCACCGACGAAGAGCACGAGTGACCCGAGAACGCCGCCGGCCGAGCGATAAAGTGGCGGGCCTGGTCGTGCCTCGACCTCGCGCCATGAGATTGCCCGGGGTTGAGCCGGGTCGATCGTTCCCGCCCAGGCGGTGGAGTCGACCCGGAAGCGTGGCCGGGCGTCCACAACGGCGGCGCCACCGAGGTAGGTGAGGTGGCCGTCCACCAGGGCTCCGGCATGTCCGAACACTGGGGCGCCGACGATGGGGGTGGCCGCGCTCCAACGATCCCGTTCGGGGTCGTAGATCTGAACGTCCGCGACGTTGTTGGTGTCATGCCACCCGGACACCAGATAGATCAAGCCGTCGCTTGATACAGCTGCGACGGCGTCGTCTGTGGGCACCGGGATGTCGGCGCCCCGACTCCAGGACTCCTGGACGGGGTCGTAGATCGCGACGTCCGGGAGAGACTTCTCGGATCCATCCTCCGCGACCGTGTAGCCGCCAATGACGTAGATGCGGTGCCCCACGACCTGGGCTGTGGACGCGAGCCGGCCTGGACCCGGTACAGGTGCGATCTCCCTCCAGGCATCACTTCCGATATCCCATCGATAGGCTGAGCTGGTGACACCGCTCCACACCTTGGTCGAGTCCATACCGAGGAAGCTGAAAAGCGACGTCACCCCGTCGACGGTGACGGCCGCCACGGCGTTGTTCGTGATGGGCTGCGGCAGCTTCGGTCCCTCGTGCCACACTTCGGCCTCGGCCGGAGTTGAACCCGTCTTGGCTCCGTCTTCTGCCTCGCAGCCGGCTGCGGTGAAGGCCATCACCAGCAGCAGAGGCCGCATCTTGCTGGGTTGCATTGCAGTATTCACCTAACCGGCGGAAAGGGGCCAAATATCGCGCCGTTCGAAGGCCCCGGGGAGGGGAGCCCTTCGGTGACAGGCCAGAGGCTAGTCGGCCCTCATGGCCTCCGTCGGATCGATACGTGCGGCGCGACGGGCCGGCAGCCAGGTCGCGACTCCGATCGCCAGGCTCATCACGGTGAGGACGCTCGCTATGGAGAGTGGATCGAGGGGACCCACGCCGTACAGAAGCGCTCGTGCCGTTCGGGCCGTCCCGATACCGACGAAGGGCAGGGAGATACCAACGGCGTCGGGATCGGAGTCGAGCCGATCTCGCCAGAACGCGTGGCTTTCGATGGCGGTAGCTGCGGCGGATGGGGAAGGGCGCTCTCCCCGTCTAGCGGGGGTCGAAGCTGGCGAGCTCCTCCACAGTGTCCGAGTCCAGCCGTCGGAGTACCTCGATGAGAAGCTCTACTGCCTGATCGAAGTCGGACCGCTGGATGATGCCGGTATGCGAATGCAGATAGCGGGTCGGGACTGTCATGTTCACAGCAGGGCGTCCAGTGTCGTATCGCTGGATCTCTGCTCCGTCCTCGCCGTAGCCGGTCAGCACGTCCGCTTGAAGAGGAATGCCACTCTCTTCCGCGACAGAGAAGAAGAAGTCCCGAAATTTCTTGTTCGGGATCATCGAGCTGTCGAGCAGGAAGATCCCGGGGCCACCCCCGAGTCGCTCCTGTGCCTGCGTGGGACGCATTCCCGGATAGTCGGCAGAAACTCCCGCCTCGATCGAGATTCCGATGTCGGGGCGCGCCAGGTCGACCGCGGTCTGTGCGCCTCGTAGTCCGATCTCCTCCTGAGTGGTCGCGACCCAGACGATGTCACCCGGAAGGTCGATGCCTTCGGATTGAATCCTCCTGGCTGCTGCCACCATCACGGCAATCCCGACGCGGTCGTCCCACGCCTTCGCCGCGTAGCGTTCGTTCGGGAGCACGGTGAACGCACTCGAGGGAGCGATTCCGTCTCCAGGCCGGATCCCCATCGCCTCCACTTCGTCGCGCGAGGTCGCACCGACGTCGAGGAATACCTGATCGACCGACCACACCTGCGTGCGTTGCGCGGCAGGGCTGACATGAACCGTCGGGAGTCCGCTGATCGCGAGGATCGGGCCGTCCCGTCCCAGAATCGTCCAACGCTGGTCTGGAAAGGCGTGCCCCAGGAATCCGCCGAGGTTCTTCACACGGATGAAGCCATCGGTTGTGATGTGCTGGACCATGAGACCCACCTCGTCGAGGTGAGCGGTGACCATCACCCGTGGGCCATCGCCGTTGCCGGGCAGCTCGGCGTGTACGGAGCCCAGACCGTCGAACGCGATGTCTGCGCCCAGTTCGTCGAACTCCTGCACGTAGATCTGTCGTACGGCTTCCTCGAACGCCGACGGACCAGGCGCCTCGGTGAGGCGGCGCATGAGGTCTGCGGTCGGGTCCAGTTGGGCCTGAAGCTGAGGGGTCGCGATCGTGATCGAGACAGCCAGGGCCATGAAGGCGGTGCGGGCGTAGCGGTTCACAGATGAGCCTCGGGGGAGGGGATCTCGGTACACCCGGCAAGCGGATGCGTCGTCCGTCGCCAATCTTCCCGAATCGTGGTGCTGCCCGCCACCCGCGCCTCGAAGTTCGACCAGCCTACAAGTCGCGCCGGCGAAAGAGCGCGTAGGACAGGGCGATGAACAGGACGGCCCACCCGGCGTTGACGCTGACCCAGAGCATCAGGTCGGGTAGCTCGGGTGCCGCTTGTTCGGCGGCCTCCGCGCGCGCCACGACGCGGGCATAGGTGGAGGCGTCGTACACCCAGAAGGGAAGTATCTTCTGTGCCGCGCTGAACGGCAGGTAGCCGAAGAACGGAGCGGTGGCGGGCAGCACACGGGTCACGAGGGCCGGCACCAGCTGCTCGCCGAGTGTGATCCAGAAGAACCAGAGTGCCATCGCTGGGCCCGCGTTGCGGACCGTGACGGAGACGAGCAGTGCGAGCCCGCCGAGAGAAAGGAAGGCCAGCATGAGCCCTCCCAGCGCGGCTGGCACGGAGAGCGGAAGCACCGGTGCCGTAGCGGCACCGAAGTCGGTCCCGGCTGCGGCCGTTCCGGCTCCGATGAGGAGCTTGGTCGTGATGAACACGATCCCGATCAGAACGACCAGGATCGCCTTCCCCCAGAACCACTGTGTCTTGCTCAGCCCGTCGATCACGTTCTGCCGCGCCGTGCGCCAGCTGAACTCACTGCTCACGAGCATGATGATCGCGATGCTGGCGAAGATCAGCAGGATCACGGAGTCGCCTGAGAAGATCCCGGACCAGGCGTCGGGCAACGCGTGCGTGAAGTCGTCCTCACGACGAGCGCGCATGAAGTCGTCGCCGAAGTCCATGAAGTTGATAAAGGCGAAGAAGCCGAGGGTCACCACGAAGGCGAGACGGTGTCGGGCCTTGAAGAACTCGTTACGTAGCAGCACGGTCCATACGCCGAATCCGAGCGCTGGGTACCCCTTCTCAGGCGCGCTCATGCGACTGCTCCGAAGCCTTCGTCGCCACCGGTCAGCCGCATGAATACGCTCTCCAGTGTCTGACGTTCGAGGGCGAGGTGGTGAAGGAGGATGCCCTCTTTCATGAGGTGTTCGTTGAGGGCAGCGAGGTCCCCCTCGTCGATCTCGACCACGACTTCGTCCCCCCGCACCTCGGCGGAGCGGACGGGCTCGAATGCGGCGGTGGTGGCGCACAACTTCTCCACACTACCGTCGGCCCTCAACACGGCGACGGGGGCTTCCGACGTGAGATTCGCGACCGCCGAAGTCGTGATGAGCCGCCCCTTCTCGATGATCGCGACATGTGTACACATCCGCTCGACGTCGTGCAGGATGTGACTGCTCAGGAAGATCGTCTTGCCTCGCTCCCCGAGGCCCCTGATTACGTCTCGGATCTCTCGCTGACCCGCCGGGTCGAGTCCGTTGGCCGGCTCGTCGAGGACGATCAACTCCGGATCCCCCAGAAGGGTGGCGCCGATCGCGAGGCGCTGCTTCATACCCATGGAACAGGCTGAGAACTTCGTCTTCTGGCGTTGCGTGAGACCCACGATCTCGAGGGCCTCGTCGACAGCTTTCCGGTCACGGCCCTTCACCCGAGCTACCAGCCGGAGGTTGTCGCGGCAGGAGAGGTACGGGTAGAAGTTTGGATACTCGAGGGTGGCCCCGATCCGCTGCCGGGCGGCGAGTACTTCCTCCGGACCCGACTTTCCGAAGAGACTGAAGACTCCTGCGGTCGGCGTGATGATGCCCAGCAGCATTCCGATGGTGGTGGTTTTCCCACTCCCGTTCGGCCCGAGGAAGCCGAAGACCTGGCCGGGCTCGACCGAGAAGGTGATCGCATCGACAGCGAGTGTCGGAGGTGTGCGGAGCCCTGACGAATACTGCTTCGACAGGTTCTGGGTCTGGATGACGGCCATGGCCTCGAGTGATAGAGAAGCAGTCGAATGACCCGACGCAGCCTGTCGTCGGTGGGTTTCACGCGAACACGATCGGGAACAGCCGAGGGCGCACCGGGTGTGTCGAAGAACAACGAATCTTCCAGGCGTCAGCGCATGGGACTCCTTCCGGCATCCGACCCCGCCCGACATGAACGACCTCCTCGATCGTCTTCGCCCCGTCGCGCTGAACGCGTGGCGCGTGGTACTGGGCTTCACCTTCTTCACGCACGGGGGCCAGAAGCTCTTCGGCTGGTTCGGGCGTGACGCGGTAGCTGAGTTCATCAGTCTGCGAGGCGTGGCCGGGCTTCTGGAGTTTGCTGGTGGTCTGGCCATCGTTGCCGGCCTCCAGACACGTGGGGTGGCGTTCGTCCTCTCTGGTCAGATGGCCGTGGCCTACTGGTACCAGCACGTGGGCAGCGGTGGCCTGTGGCATTGGGAGAACGGCGGCGAGCTCGCGGCCGTGTACAGCCTTTCCTTCCTGGCGATGTCCGTGGTAGGCGGCGGTGACTTCAGCGTTGATGGGCTGCTGCGAGGCCGTGCCGACGAGGCATAGGCTCAGGAACCGTCAAACGGGTCTACCAGATCCTTTTCCAGCTTGCGAATCCGCCGGTGCTCCTTCCAGATCCGCCAGATCTGCACGCCGGCACCGAGGCCGACGAATGGCCAGACCAGTTCCGGGCGACCCGAGATCATGGCCAGCCCCACTGCCAGAAGCGCTCCGGGTCCGAAGCCGAACATCATCAGCCAAGTGGCGTGCCGACGCTGCTGGTCGAGGGCTTCCTCGCGCTGACGCGTGAGGTTCTCCCGAGTCGTCACCTCCTCTTCGGCGAGGATGGCGAGGGCCGGACGCTCGACCTGAACGACGTCGCTCGCGTCGTTCATCGGCGCCCGACCGTCAGACGGTGGCGAGCTTTCGAGCGCTGACCGGGTCGAAGGCCTGACCCGGTGTCCAACTCGTGACGTGCCCGGCGATCGCGCTCGCAGCAACGGAGTAGGGTGATCCGAGGTAGAGATTTCCCGGACCCGACCGCCCCGGGAAGTTTCGGTTCTGGGACGAGATCGAAACCTCGTCGGCAGAACTCGTTACACCCGGTCCGGCCGCGATGCAGGCGCCACAGCCGGGCTCGATGAACTCTGCGCCCATCCGCTCGAATAGCTCCATATAGCCCTGCTCCCGGCAGTACTCGCGCACCTCCGTCGAGCCACACTGGATGAACGCCTGCACGTCCGCGTGGATCCGAAGCCCCTGAGCGTCCGCCTCGGCGAACACACGGGCGTACATGTCCATGTCTTCCTTCTTACCTGCCGTGCACGAGCCGGCGTACGCGATGTCGATCCGGATCGGCTCGTCTCCGAGCTCATCGATGAAGACGCCGTTGCCCGGATCGTTCGGCAGGGCCGCCATGGGGCGGATCGCCGAGGCGTCGATCTCGATGATCTTCACGTACTCGGCATCGGGATCGGACTGCATTCCTTCGATGAGCGCTTCGGCGCGAGCCCGGTCCATTCCGCGCTCGTTGACCATGAATTCGACCGACTTCTCGTCGGCCGCGATGATGCCGGTGAAGGCGCCGACCTCGGCCGCCATGTTCGCCATCGTCGCACGCTCGTCCACACTCAGCGCTTCGACTGCCGGACCCGCGTACTCGATGATCTGCCCGATGGCCTCGCCGTCCCGGATGTACGGGTGGCGGAGGATCTCGAGCATGTAGTCCTTCGCCGTCACATTCGGCGCGGGCTCGCCCGAGACCACGACCTTGAACGACTGCGGGACCTTCACGCGGACGTCCTTGGTGATCCACGAGTTGAAGATCGCTGTCGTGCCGACGCCGAACGCTACGGCGCCGATCGCTCCCGCGTGCGGCGTGTGGGAGTCGGTGCCGATGATGAGCATGCCCGGCTCGGCGTACTCCTCCAGGATCTTGGAGTGGCAGATCGCCTGTGAGCCGAGCTGCTTGCCCATCTGCTCACCGTAGAGCTTGACGCCCTGCTTCTCGGCGAACATCCGCTGCTTCACCTCGAGCTCCTTGGCCACGTCGAGCAGCCCCTGCTCGATGCGCTCCTGGCTCATGACCTTGTCGAGGAAGGTCAGGTGGTCCCGGAAGAAGAGGATCGAGTCTTTGTCCACGACTTTCGCGTCGATTCCGACCTTGTCCTCGAAGAAGATCGACGCCATCGGAGTGACGTATTCGTGGCTGAAACGGATGTCGGTGCGGAAGAAGCCGGCATCGCCGGGCTCCACCCAGGGCACACCCATTTCGTTCTTCGCGGCGTCGGTCACGAGGTGCTTCGCGAAGATCTTCTCCGCGAGCGTCATGGGCCGTGCCGTAGCAGCCTCGGGTTGCAGCGCGGCGGTAACCGGGATCGTCGTCCTGCCCTGCAGGCGAGCCACGTTGAACTCGAACAGCCCGCCGTACTCGATGATCTGGCGGGTGATCTCGTCCTTGCCTTCGGTGAACTCGGACAGCTGGATCTCTTCCCCCGCCTTGATCCGGTCGATGATGCCGAAATCGTTCGTGCTCAGTACGCCGAGATTCTGGCAATTCTCGTTGTAGATCCGCTCGATGCTTTCCGCGACGACCACTTTGATGCCGGCGTGTAGTTCAGCGTACGGGCTCGCCTCGCGACTGCTCCCTTTTCCACGACGCTTTCCGGCGACGGAGCAGACAAAGCCACCGTCTCGGACGGCGTTCCGCTGCACGGGGTAGTCGGTATCGCCTGTCGCCTGGTTCGTGGTGCGCAGACCCAGATACGGGAAGTCGCCGAGCGTCTCGTCGTAAAAGAAGCAGATGTACGCCGGCGTGATCTCGTCGGTCGAAATCTGGTCCCTGAGGTTGGCCTTAAGCTCGTCCGTGAGCTCGATGTCCGCGCCGTCGTAGAGCTGCGCATTCACGCGCTCCGTGTCGTCGAGGAGGTAAAGGACTCGACCTTCGAACTTCAGAGTGGTCGGTCGCTTTTCGATAGTCCGGTCGAGAAGGTCCTTGATCATGCGCGTCTGCTCGGAAGATCCACGTCACCGCGGGTGTCGCGGGGACATCCCGTGCACCGATAGCCTCATGACGAAGTGGAATCCCGGTGCCACGGGAATCTGAAAGGTGCCCGGGACGCGGGCCGAGGCAAGTCCCCGACCTTCTAGCTGAAGTCCACTCCGAAGAAGACCACGGCAATGATGATCGCCGAGATCGCCGCGGGAGCCAGGAACCGGATGAAGAGGCGCCAGATGTCGTACTTGAACCAGCCGGGCTCCGCGTGGCCTGTGAGTTCCGCTTCCGAAGAGTCTCGTGTCATGATCCACCCTGCGGCGATGGTGATGGCGAGACCACCGGTCGGGAGCATCCAGTTCGACACGAAGTGGTCGGCCATTCCGAACCAGCTCGTCTTGCCGGCGAAGAGCAGATCACCGATGGGGCCCGAGGCGGTGAGGTTCGTTGCGAACGAGGCCCCGCCGAAGGAGAGCGCGGCCATGATCGTGAACAGGAACACGACACCACCGCACATGACCGTGGCCTTGTGCCGGGCGACGCCGAGCTCGTCGATGACGAACGATGCCACGACCTCGAGCAGCGAAACCGTAGAGGTGAGGGCGGCCAGCGCGACGAGAACGTAGAAGAGCGGCGCCAGGAACCTTCCTCCTGGGACGACGCCCTCGGAGAAGAAGAGCTGGGGCAGCGAGATGAAGAGCATCCCGACGGTCCCCGTTTCGCTCACCTGATCCTGCATGCCTGCGGTGAAGATGACGGTGAACATGATGACCGTCGCGACGAGAGCGATGACGGTGTCGAGCAGGACGATGACTGCCGATGCCTTCACTACCGACTGCTCGCGCGAGATGTACGACCCGTAGGTGATCATCGCGCCCATGCCGAGGGACAGCGTGAAGAACGAGTGTCCAAGGGCCTCCAGGATGCTGCCGCCGTCCAGTTCGCTGAAGCTCGGTCTGAAGATGAACGCGAGCGCCTGACCCGATCCTTCCATGGCGAAGGAAGTGATGAACAGAAGCAGCAGAATCGCAAAGAGGATCGGCAAGAAGAGCCGGGCGATCTTCTCGATCCCCTTTTGCACACCGAAGTAGACGACGGAGACAGTCGCGATGCTGAAGGCGAGGGAGAGGCCGAGTTGGAGGCCACCGTTCGCCGACTGCTCGGTGAAGACCTGACCGAGTGACGTCCCCGCCGGAAAGCCGCTGGCCATCCACCCGGTCGTCTTGAAGAAGAAGAAGAGCGACCACCCCGCGATCACCGTGTAGTAGCTGAGCAGTGTGAAGCCGCAAAGCACTCCCCAGAGGCCGACGAAGCCCCAGGCTGGACCAACCGCTTCCTTGAGGGCGCCGACCGCACTCTTCTGCGTCTTCCGTCCGATCAGGAGCTCGGCCATCATGATCGGGAGACCCACGGCGGCGATGCACACGAGGTACACGAGCACGAAGGCGCCGCCGTTGTTTTCCCAAGTGATGAAAGGGAATTTCCAGAGATTGCCGAGCCCGATGGCGCTGCCTGTCGCGGCGAGCACGAAGCCCGCGCTAGACGTCCAGTTGCCGCGCTGCTCTGTCATGCTTTCTCCGAGGGTGGTAACGGTAGGGTCACGGATTCGATACGCGACGGTCGGGCCGACGATTTCGGCCCGAACATATCGGGCGGTTTGAACCTCCGATAGCCAGAGGTTTACTCTGGCGAACCCTCGACCTCCTTACTACAGCCGAGCCCTCCATGCGCTCTACGCTCCGACTACTGACAACTGGCCTCCTGGTCGCGCTGTGTTCAGCATGCGGCGGCGGTTCGGATTCTGACGCTCCGTCGGGTCCGCGTGTCGCACTCCTTACGTCGGGTCCGGTCAGCGATGCGGGCTGGTACGCGGGAGCCTACGAGGGGCTCCTCCGCATCGAGGAAGAGTTCGGTGCTCAGGTGAGCCATCAGCAGACTGAGACGCCGGCGGAGTTCGACGAGGCGTTTCTGGCATACTCCACCTCTGGATACGACCTGATTTTTGCGCACGGAAACGAGTATCAGGACGCCGCGATTCGGGCGGGTGAGCAGTTCCCTGATGTGACCATCATCGTGTCGGGCGGAGGTCGCATCTCCGACAATGTGGCTCCGCTGATCTTCCGTCTCGAAGAAGGGAGCTACCTGGCCGGGATGGCAGCGGCGGCGATGAGCGAGTCCGGCATCATCGGAATGGTGGGTGGCGTCGCGATCCCGCCCGCGCTGGGGACGTTCCGCGCGTTCGAGGCTGGGGCGAGATCGATCGATCCGGACATCGAGGTGCTGGAGGTCTTCACCGGTGACTGGAACGACGTCGCTGCAGCGAAGGAAGCGGCGGTTGCCCAGCTGAGCCGGGGCGCAGACGTACTGATCCACAATCTGGACGCCGGGTCGTTCGCTGTTTTTCAGGCCGTCCGGGAGGCGCGCGAGGCGGGCCGAACCGCGTGGGCGATCGGTATGAACAGCAATCAGAATGACGTGGCGCCCGACGTGATCATCGGCAGCGCCGTCATCCGGATCGCGGATGCCTTCGTCGAGACGACGCACATGTGGCAGGCCGGAGAGGTCGGTGGAGAGCCGATCTACGCCGCTACGCGTCAGGACGTCATCGACTTCGTGTTCAATCCCGAGCTGATCGACCGGGTGCCGCCAGAGATCGTGGGCCGGGTCGCGGAGGCGCGGAATCTCATTCGCTCGGGCGATCTGGACGTGCCCCGTGTGCCGTTCATCGAAGGCGAGACCGGCGGACAGTGATCGGGCTCGGCGCTCGGTGAAGCCGGTGCTGGCCCGGCTCGAGGGCATCGAGCGGCGCTTCGGGTCGGTCGTCGCGCTCGACGGAGCGAACCTCGAGATCTTCGAGGGAGAAGTGCACGGAGTGCTCGGCGCGAACGGGGCGGGAAAGAGCTCACTTCTCGCGGTGCTGGGCGGCATGCTGGTCCCGGACGCCGGGACGATGGAAGTCGGTGGTGAGTTCGTCGAACTTCGAACTCCCCGCGAGGCGTGGGCCCATGGAGTCGCACTGGTGCACCAGCACTTCACCCTCGTTCCGCGCCTGAGTGCGATGGAGAACCTGGCCCTCGGCAGGGGCCGTCGGACGGGACTACGAGGCGAGGCCGAACGACTCATGGAGCGGACGGGCCTCCGAGTGCCGCTGGACGCCCGGATCGAAGAGCTCGGAGTCGGTGATCGTCAGCGCATCGAGATTCTCAAGGCTCTGCTGCGTGATCCACGGGTGCTCGTTCTCGACGAGCCGACCGCTGTACTGACCCCCGAAGAGACCGAGGGACTCTTTCAGCTCCTTCGCGAATTGGCCGCGGACGGGCGGGGAGTCGTGTTGGTCGCGCATAAGCTCGACGAGGTGTTGCGGGTCGCGGATCGTGTCACCGTACTGCGAGGAGGTCGGACGGTGCTGACGGGACCGGCCGCCACACACGACATCGACGAACTCGTCCGAGCCATGGTCGGATCGGATGTCGCGGACGCGATGGCGCTTGGACTCCCCGATGTGACGGACGCGGCCTCATCCTCGGGCCTGAGAGTGAGCAATCCGGCGGACGTCGAACCGATCGCCAGACTGGTCGGAGTCGGCGTACGTAGCGGCAGCGTGGATCGGCTGCGGTCCGTAGACCTCGCGGTCCGTGGAGGGGAGATCGTCGGCATCGCCGGAGTGGAGGGGAACGGCCAACGCGAGCTGGCTCTCGTCCTGTCCGGCCGAGAGCGGCCTACCGAGGGTTTCGCCGAGCTGCCCGATGGGATCGGGTTCATCCCGCAGGATCGGTCCATCGAAGGGCTGGTGGCCGATTTCGACCTCACCGAGAATGTCGCTCTGGCTCTCCATCGGGACGCCCGCTTCTCCCGAGGCCCATGGCTGCGATGGGATGCACTCGGTGAGGCGGCGGGAGAGATCCGAAGTCGATTCGATGTAGCGGCGCCCTCGGTCTCGACCTCTGCGCGGGCACTCTCCGGTGGCAATCAACAGCGCGTGATCGTGGGGCGTGAGATCGGGATGGCGAGTGATCTGCTGGTTGCAGAGAACCCGACGCGAGGACTCGACGTGGCGGCCGCGGCATTCGTTCATCAGGAACTCGTGCGACTCGCGTCCGAGGGTGTAGGCGTTGCACTGGTGAGTACCGATCTCGACGAGATTCTCGGGCTGTCGGATCGCATCTGTGTGCTCGCCCGTGGTAGGCTGGTTGCCGTACCGGAAGGGCAACGTACGAGGGCAGGGGTCGGAGCATTGATGCTGGGAGGCGCGGGTGCGTGACGGGCCGCGGGTGCGCGCGCGGGAGTCCATCCTGATCGCGACCGGCGCCGTTGTGGTTACGGCACTGGCGGGCGCCGCCCTCCTTCTGGCCGGAGGGTACGATCCGCTGGCCGCCGCCGGTGCCATGCTACGAGGGGCGTTCGGCAGCTGGGGTGCGTTCACTTCAATCACGCTGGTGCGGTCGGTCCCTCTGATTCTCGCCGGACTCGCAGTCGCGCTCGCGTTCCAGGCCGGAGTGTGGAATATCGGAGCCGAGGGGCAGATCTACGCGGGTGCCATCGCAGCGGCGTGGGTCGGTCTCGTGGGGGGTACACTTCCGGGCATCATCCTCGTGCCGCTGGTTCTACTGGCGGCGCTTGTCGGGGGCTGCCTCTGGGCGGTCGTTCCGACCGTGATGCGGGTGCGGTTGGGAGTGGGCGAGGTGATCACCACGATCCTGATGAACTTCGTGGGCATCTATCTCGCCGCGTATATGGTGCACGGCCCACTTCAGGAGGCGCGCGGCGTATTTCCGCAGACGGATCCGATCGTCGAGGCGGCGCGTCTGCCGAAGATGCTGCCCGGGTCACGGCTCCATATCGGCTTCGGGATCGCGGTGGTGCTCGCCGTGGGGCTGTCCATGGTGCTCGCACGTTCACGCGTCGGCTTTCAAATCCGCGCGGTCGGGGCGTCGGAGGCTGCGGCCCGGGTATCGGGTCAGATCGACACGAAGCGTGTGCTGGTCGCCACCTTCCTGCTTTCCGGCGCGATCGCTGGGTTGGCCGGTGGAGTGGAGGTGTCGGGGCTGACCTACGCACTCTACGAGAATCTCTCGCCTGGCTGGGGTTATACGGCGATCGCGGTCGCCCTCCTGGCGGGATTGAATCCCCTCGGTGTGGTGATCACCGGGGTGCTGTTCGGTGCGCTCCAGGCTGGGGCGGGGGCGATGCAGCGTGACGCCGGCATTCCGGCGGCATGGGTCGGCGTCGTCGAGGCGCTCGTGATTCTGGCCGTGCTCGGCCTCGATCGCGTTCGTCGGCTTCGCGGGGAGGCGGCTCGATGAGCGCTGCGGAGTTCACTCTCTTTCTGGAGGCTGCGGTTCGGCTCGGAATTCCGCTCGCGCTCGCCGCGCTGGGTGAGACGATCTCGGAGCGGAGCGGCGTCATCAACATCGGGCTCGAGGGGTCGATCATCGCGGGAGCGCTGGGGGGGGCACTCGGCGCGCTCGCCTTCCAGAGTGCGGGCATGGGTGTGATGACGGGAGCCATGGCGGGCTGTGCGGTCGCGCTGGTCTTTGCGGCGTTCGCCATCGGCCTCGGGGCTGACCAGATCATCACGGGGACGGCCGTTACCCTCGGGGGCCTCGGCATGACGGGTGCGATCTACCAGGCCCGCTTCGGAGCCACGGGTACCGAGCTCTCGCTCCCGACGCTTCAGGCGCTGCCTATCCCGGTGCTGGATCGCATTCCGCTGGTTGGGAGCGCCCTGTTCGCGCAGGCACCCACTGCGTACCTCGCGTACGCACTCGCCCCGGCCCTCTGGTACTTCCTCTTCAGGACGCCGTGGGGTCTCGAGCTGCGCGCCGTCGGCGAGGCCCCGGACGCCGCGAAGGCCGCTGGGGTGAACGTGCGGTGGATTCGCTTTCTCGCGACGCTGACGGGAGGGCTTCTGGCGGGGGTGGCCGGAGCGCACCTCACGCTCGCCCACGCCGGGACCTTCGCTGAGGGGATGAGTGCCGGGAAAGGCTTTATCGCAATCGCAGTCGTCGTACTCGGACGCTGGAACCCGATTCTGGTTCTCTTCGCCGCCCTCTTCTTCGGCGCGGCGTCGGCTCTTCAGTTCTTCCTGCAGGCGCTGGGTCTCGACCTTCCGTATCAGCTTTTTCTGGCGCTCCCCTACGTGCTGACCCTGGCGGCCCTCTCCGGGTGGGTTGGTCGTGCCAGAGCGCCGGCCGCTCTCGCGCTCCCCTGGGAGTCGGAATGAGCCGTGGGCACGGGTATCTTCCTTCTTCGACGATTTCGGCGTCGTCGCCAGAGTTCGTAATCCGAGCGCCGCGCTAGCGGCCGATCGGCGGGAGTGCATGATGAGGTGGACCGATAGTTTTCGTTCGAAGGCGCTTGTCCTGACGGCCCTGATGGTCTTCGTCGGACCTGCGACTTCTCAGGCGCAGTTGCTGGAGGGCACCGGGATGGTGGCCACCGGGCTGCTACTTCGTCAGATGGACGGCGTGAAGCGCGTTCTAATGATCGCCGCCCACCCCGACGACGAGGACACGAGCCTGCTCACGACGTTGTCTCGCGGGT
>JBDGVS010000012.1:0-23066 GCA_039585535.1 Gemmatimonadota bacterium
AGTCCGAGTCCGACCGGCTGGGGCTGCGCTACATCTCGACGCTGGGCTACGACGCGGACGCCATGATCGGGGTGTTTCAGATGCTGGCTGCCGTGGGTGGAGGTGGCTCGGGCCGTCTCCCGGAGTGGCAGATGACGCACCCCTATCCCGAGAACAGGGAAGCCGATATGCGGGAGGAGATCGCGGCGACGGGTGCCTCCCGGCAGGGTACGATCAACCGTGATGCGTATCTCGACATGATCGACGGGATGGTGGTCGGAATGAACCCGCGCGACGGGTACTTCGAAGACCAGCGCTTCCTGCACCCGGAGCTGGCGTTCGAAATGACCTTTCCGACCGGGTGGGCGACCGTGAACCAGAAGACCCTCGTAGGGGCGCAGCCTCCCTCTGAGGACGCGGTGGTTCTGCTGACCGTCGCTCAGGACGTGACCGACCCCGCCGATGCGCTCGCAGCCTTCATGGGAGCCGAGGGTATTTCGGGCGGGCCGGGATCGTCGAGTACCCGAGGGGGCATTACGATGCACCGGTCCGGCTTCCAGGCAGCGACGGAGCAGGGCACGGTGTCGGGCGAAGTCGCGTTCGCACAGCACGGCTCGCTCATCTATCGCATCCTGGGCTACGCCTCACCGGAGGCGTGGGCGGGTCACCGAGACGTGGTTGCGACCGCGATTTCGAGCTTCGGGGCCGTGGATGATCCGGAAGTTCTCAACGTCGAGCCCCTTCGACTCAGGATCGTCACACTGACCGAGGCCACGTCGCTCGGACGGTGGGTTCAGGAGAATCCCCAGCCGCTCGAGATCGATGTCCTCACTCGTTACAACCGAGTGGACGCGGCGGAAGTGCTGTCAGCTGGCACGCGCATCAAGACCGCCGTGGGGACCCCGATCGGCTGATCGCGGCCCTTCGGTGCCCGGGGCGTTCTGGCCCGGATCTTGTCCCTATAGAAGGGTAGAACGCACGGTTGCTGCCGAAATGGCAGTCTCCGTGGCCGGAAACCCGAGAATGGACGAGAACGATGCTCAATCCTGACAAACTCACCGTCAAAGCGGCGGAGGCCCTCCAGAATGCGGCCAGCGAGGCCCGGAGCCGAGGCAACGCCGAGATCCACGGTGTCCATCTCCTCAGCGCACTACTGACGCAGGAAGATGGGATCGTGGTCCCCATCCTTCAGAAGCTCGAAGTGCCCGTTCCTCTCGTGCAGAGCAGGGCCCTCGAGGCCCTCGATGCCATGGCGCGAGTGGAGGGGGGCGCAGACGCGAATTTCTCCCGTGACCTGCGCACCGCACTGCAGTATGCCGTCGACGCGTCCGGAGAGCTGGGAGACGAATACGTCTCGACCGAGCACCTGCTCCTCGGGCTGACCGGCGAGAAAAACGACGCCGGGCGGATCTTGCGAGATATGGGTGCCAGCCTCTCGGAGGTGCGTGAGGCTCTCGAGAGCGTCCGTGGATCGCATCGCGTCACGGACGCGAACCCGGAAGACAGCTTTCGTGCCCTCGAGCGCTACAGTCGCGACCTCACGGAGCAGGCTCGGAAGGGAAAGCTCGACCCCGTGATCGGTCGGGACGAGGAGATCCGACGAGTCATCAAGGTCCTCGCACGTCGCACCAAGAACAATCCGGTGCTGATCGGAGAGCCGGGTGTCGGAAAGACGGCGATCGTGGAGGGGCTGGCTCAGCGCATGGTCGAGGGCGACATCCCGACGTCGCTCGCCGACAAGAAGCTCGTGGAGCTCGATATCGGTGCCATGCTCGCGGGCGCCAAATACCGTGGCGAATTCGAAGAGCGCATGAAAGCCGTGCTCAAGGAGATCACGGAGAGTGACGGTCGCTACGTGGTGTTCATCGATGAGATGCACACCATCGTCGGCGCGGGCGCAGGGGAGGGCGCGGTCGACGCCGGGAACATGCTCAAGCCGGCGCTCGCTCGCGGAGAGCTTCGAATGGTCGGCGCTACGACGCTCGACGAGTTCAGAAAGCATATCGAGAAGGATCCCGCGCTGGAGCGGCGCTTTCAGCCCGTCTTCGTGGCTCCCCCGTCCGTAGAGGACACGGTGGCGATCCTGCGAGGATTGAAGGAACGCTATGAGGTCCACCACGGGGTTCGGATCACAGACGACGCCGTCATCGCCGCCGCCAAGCTGTCTGATCGCTACATCGGGGGGCGTTTCCTGCCGGACAAGGCGATCGATCTCATCGACGAGGCGTCGAGCCGTCTTCGTATCGAGATCGACTCGCTTCCCCAGGAGATTGATGAGGTCGAGCGTCGCATCGTCCAGCTCGAGATCGAACGACAGGCGCTTCTGAACGAGCAGGACGGCGCCGCGGGTGAGCGTCGTCGGGTGATCGAAGCCGAGCTGGCTGAGTCGCGAGAGAAGAGTCAGGGGATGAAGGCGCGCTGGCAGGCCGAGAAGGATGTCATCGACGAGATCCGGGGGCTCAAGGCCCGGACGGACGAGTTGAGGATCGAGGCCGACCGCGCTACCCGGACAGGAGAGCTGAACAGGGCCGCTGAGATCAACTACGGCGAGATCCCGCAGGCCGAGGAGTCGATCAATGCCGCTACAGCGCGGCTCGCCGAACTCCAGAAAGAGCACCGGTACCTCAAGGAAGAAGTGGAGCCGGACGATATCGCGGCGGTAGTAGGCGAGTGGACCGGAATTCCGGTGACACGCTTGCTGGCGTCTGAGCGGAAGCGCCTGACCCAGCTGGAAGGCCATCTCGCGGAGCGTGTCATCGGACAGGACGAGGCCGTCAGAGTCGTCTCGAACGCCGTCCGACGGGCTCGCGCGGGCCTCCAGGACCCGAACCGTCCGGTCGGCTCCTTCATCTTCCTCGGGCCTACGGGGGTAGGTAAGACGGAGACAGCCAAGGCGTTGGCGGAGTTCATCTTCGACGATGAGCGCTCGCTGGTGCGGATCGACATGTCCGAGTACATGGAGAAGCATGCGGTGGCCCGGCTCATCGGGGCGCCTCCCGGATACGTCGGTTACGACGAGGGCGGGCAGCTGACGGAGGCGGTCCGCCGTCGTCCACATTCGGTCGTACTGTTCGACGAGATCGAGAAGGCGCACCCCGACGTGTTCAACGTGCTGCTTCAGATCCTCGACGACGGTCGCCTCACGGATGCTCAGGGGCGCACGGTCGACTTCCGCAACGTCGTCATCCTGATGACGTCGAACATCGGGAGTCAGGACATCCTCGATGCGGGGAGTGACCCCGACTGGGACCGGCTGGAGGAGACGGTTCGTGCGCAGCTCCACCACCACTTCAGGCCGGAGTTCCTGAACCGGGTGGATGATGTCGTGGTGTTCCGGGCGCTGGGCGAGGCCGAACTCGCGCGCATCGTCGACATCCAGCTCACCCGGGTCGGGAAGTTGACGGCGGATATGGGGATCACACTCGACGTCTCCAGCCGTGCGCGGGTGTTCCTTGCCGCGGCCGGCTACGACCCGGTCTTCGGTGCACGGCCGCTCAAGCGAGCGATCCAACGCCACCTGCAGGACCCGATGGCGCTGCTCCTCCTGGACGAGGAGTTGGCTGAGGGGACCACCGTGCGTGTCGATGTAGGCGATACAGGGGACAGACTCGACTTCGCGGTTCTGCCTCCGGCCCAGTTAACGCCAACGACCAGTACGTCGGCGGCAGAAGCATGATGTTGATGTCCGGCGGTGCTCGACCCGGTGGGACAGGGAAAGGAAACTCTTTCACCCACCGGGTCTTTCACCGACATTCAACCAACGCTGACCAGGACACTGAGGACCGCCGATGAGTGCTCGACGACTCGCCTTTTTCGCACTCCTCCTCGCATCCACCGCGTGTTCGACGCGCAGGGTGGACGCCCCGCCTCCTTCCATGGGGGCACAACTCTCTGTCGAGCGCTTCCTTCAGGCTGCGAACGAGCGAGATGTGGTCGCAATGGGGAGCATTTTCGGCACGAAGGACGGCGCGGCCATGGACACCGGAAGCACGTTGGGGTGCGCCTTCAAGAAGATGGGCTCGTGGTTCGGCGGGGAGGCGTGCGTGCAGAAGATGCAGGTTGAGATCCGCATGGATGCGATCGCCTCGATCCTCCTGCACCAGGACTACCGGATCGTCGGCCAATCGCGGGTGGCAGGTCGGGTTGCACCGACGCAGCGCGTGCTGGTCGACATGACCAAAGACGATGGAGACGAAGTGGCCGGGCTTCCGTGTCGATGAGTCGAACCCCGGCGGCCTCGAGTCGAGCGAGCTCTTTCGCGATGTCGTCGGTTCGGTACGCGATGTGGTGCAGTCCCTGGCCTCTGCGCTCCAGGAAGCGGCCGACCGTGGTATCGGAATGGAGCGGCTCCAGGAGCTCGACGGTCCCAACGAAGGCGACCCGAACGCCCTGGGCTTCCAGGACCTCGGTCGGGGAACGAGTTTCACCGGTCAGGAGTTCATACACGACTGCGCTCTCATCGAGAGAGTGAACGGCGATCGCAACGTGGTCGAAAGAGCGATTCGCCGATTCGATAGACATCATGGAACGACCTGTGCCGGAAGGCGCGGTGCGGGTCAACGGGACGAAGCCGAGCATCGTACGGATCGCCCGGAAACGCTACAAGGAGAGCCGAGATGGCAAGCGACGTGATTACCGAGATCACGGATGGGAACTTCGCCGACGAGATCGAGACCGGCGAAGGACTGTACATGGTCGACTTCTGGGCGGAATGGTGCGGCCCGTGCCGCATGATCGCCCCGACCGTGGATGATCTCGCGAACGAGTATCAGGATAAGGGCCTCAGGGTCGGCAAGCTCAACGTGGACATGAACCCGCAGACGTCGGTCCGTTTTTCGGTCCGTTCGATCCCCGCGGTTCTGTTTTTCAAGGATGGTGAGCTCGTGGACACGGTGGTCGGGGCAGGTCCCCGGGCCATGTACGAGGACAAGGTCAAAGAGCACCTGTAGTCGATCCGATCGCCTTCGGGCTCGATCGGGTATGAGTATGAGCGAGGGGTCGGCCGGGGACATCCTGGCCGGCCCTTCGTATCTTCTCGGGTGGCCACACTCTCTCTCGTAAGCACTCCGATCGGCAACCTCGGTGATCTATCGCCGCGGGCCGCCGAGACCCTTCGATCCGCCGCCAGAATCCTGGCGGAGGACACGCGCCGTACGCGTGTGTTGACGAACCACATCGGTGCTCAGGCACCCCTGGTCTCCGTTCATCAGCACAACGAACAGGCGAGGATCGAGGCGATCCTCGGGTGGCTCGACGCGGGGGAAGATCTCGCGCTCGTGTCGGACGCGGGTACGCCCCTCGTCTCCGATCCCGGCGGGCGTGTGGTAGCCGCCGTCGTCGAGGCTGGGCACGTCGTCCTTCCCATCCCGGGGCCGAGTGCCGTGCTTGCGGCACTGGCTGGCTCGGGCTTGCCCACGGAGCGCTTCACCTTCCTCGGATTTCCCGCCAGGAAGGGGCGGGACCGAAGAGCCGATCTCGATCGGGTCGCACAGTCCCAGGAATCGACCGTCCTCTTCGAGTCGCCGAACCGTCTTGTCGGGCTCCTCGAGGATCTGGAGGAGCGGTGTGGCGCAGGTCGGCGCGTCAGCGTCGCCCGAGAGCTGACCAAGGTCTACGAAGAGTTCGTGCGGGGAACCCTTCCGGAGGTCGCTGGCTACTATCGTGAGCGTCCGCCGCGCGGAGAGGTCACCCTCGTCGTTGCGCCGGCCGAAGATGGGGATGCCGCGGAGGATCTCCGGGAGGAGGCGGAGCGACTCGCAGGTGCGCTGTTGGAGGAGGGAATGAAGCCCTCCGCAGTGGCTCGTGAACTCACGCGCCGGCTCGACCTGGCGCGAAACGAGGCGTACCGTATCGTGCACGACTCACGGGACGCCACGGGTGTGTCCCCGGACCATGCGACCACGGACGAATGAAGCTGATTTTGCTGGCGATGCTGGCGTCCGGAACGGTCGGAGACGCACCCCCCGTACAGGGCGACTCCATCACGATTGCCCGACTCCGCTACGAGGGAGGAGGGGACTGGTACGCCAACCCTTCGTCCCTCCCCAATCTGCTCGCGGCGGTTCGTGAGCGTACGGGTATCGCAGTGGCTCAGCGGGAAGCCGAGGTCGCGCCACTCGATCCCGGACTGCGTGACCATCCGTACCTCTACATGACCGGTCACGGCAACGTCGCGTTTACCCCGCCGGAACGAGCCGCGCTGCGCTCGTATCTGCTGGGGGGCGGTTTTCTGCACGCCGACGATAATTACGGGCTCGACGAGTCGTTCCGAGCCGAAATGGAGGCGATCTTTCCGGACGCCGAGCTCGTTGAGATTCCGGCGGGCCACCCTGTCTTCCACACGCTCTACGACCTGGAAGATGGCCTCCCGAAGATCCACGAGCATGACGGTAACCCGCCGCAGGCGTTCGGGATCTTCATGGACGGTCGTATGCTCGTCTTCTACACGTACGAATCCGACCTGGGAGACGGGTGGGAGGATGAGTCCGTACACGAGGACACGCCTCAGACGCGTGAACAGGCTCTGCGCATGGGTGTGAATCTCTTCCTCTACGTCCTGGGGCAGTCTGCGTCGTGAGTCCCATGGGAACCCAGCTCCAGGGCCGCGTGCGTGGCGTTCGAGATCATCTCGTACGCCGGGCTGCGATCGCGGCGGGGTTCTGGGCTGTCGCGACCGTCGGGCTCTTCCTCGGCATATCGTGGCTTCTGGTTGGGCCGAGCGGGTGGCGCCAGGGGAGTGACGTCCCTCTGCTGCTGGATGTGCTCCTGCTCGTGATCCTCGGGATGGGAGCGCTCGTTGGGCGCGCCCGCTTTCTCCGTGCCGTCGAAGAGACATCGCTGGCGGCTTCCATGGAGCGCGCGTCCGGATTGCCCGACGGCGCGTTGAGGGGAGCGCTCGAGCTCTCTCGCTCGGTTCCGGCCGGGGTCTCGGGTGCGCTCTCCCAGCGAGCCGTCGCGGGAGCGGCGCGTGGGCTGGAGGGTCGAGACGACGACGAGTTGGCCGGGAGCCTCGGGTCCTTCGTGACGCTCTGGTCGAAGCGGGGTCGGGGCGTTGCCGCAGCGATCGTCGCAGTGCTCGTGCTCCTTACGATCGCTTCGCCGGGTCGAAGCCGCGGTGCGCTTGTTGGAGCGGTTTCACCCGTCGCCACCGCTGCGAATCCGGTACTACCGCCGCTGGCGGTGCTGCCCGGGAACGTTGAGGTGCTGCGCGGCACCGACGTCGAGTTGGAGATCTCGGCCGCGGGCCGCCTCACCGTGGATGTCGGTTGGCAGGCGGCGGGCGATATCGCTCGATCGGAGCGTGTAGAGGTCGTCGATGGACGGGCGACGTACACGTTCCGCACCGTCACGGCGGCGATCGAATACCGTGTGGAGGCGGCGGAGGGCGGGGAAACCGGGTCCTTCCGGATCGTTCCTGTGGACCCGCTGTTCGTCAGCGATCTCGTGCTCTCGGTCAACTACCCGGCGCACACCGGGATTCCAGCCGATGAATACCGCGGAGATCCGCCGCCACTCCGACTGCCCGTCGGTTCGCAACTCGCGTTCGAAGGTCGGACGAGTCGCCCCCTGTCGACGGTCGCGCTCGTGGACTCGCTCGGCACTGCCGCGCTCGGCTTCGACGTGGAGGGCTCGACTTTCCGGGCCAGCTGGACGCCACGGGCCAACGGAGTCTTCGAGTGGGACTTTCGCGATGAGATGGGCGGTGCCGCAGAGATTCAGCCGGAGCCGTTGGAGGTCGTCGTCGTACCCGACCGGATGCCGGCGATCGCGATTCCGCAGCCGGGCCGGGACACGATCATGCCGCTGAACCTGCGTCAGCCGCTCTTGCTCGAGGCGTCCGACGATTATGGACTCCGTCGAGTGGAGCTGGTCGCGTACCGGGTAACATCATTCGGTGAACGAATGGAGCCGGTGGCGCAGGGCTTCCAGGTGGGCGGCCAACGGGCAATTCTGGCACGGCCGCTCCTCGATCTGTCACGATGGGGCCTCCTGCCCGGCGACACGGTGCGCTACTACGCCCGTGCAATCGACAACAGTCCGGCCGCGCAGGTCACTGTATCGCCGGAGTACGTGCTGCGAATGCCCGAAGCCGCCGAACTTCGGCGAGAAGCGGAGGAGGCGTTCGAAGGCGTCGCCGACCGCCTCGAGGAGCTCGCCGCAGAGGCGGATCGTCAGGCAGAGGCGAATCGTGAGCAGGCGCTGGAGGCTCAGGCTGAGGACGACGCTCGCCAGGGAGACTCCGCGACCGACGAGGCCGCCGACTTCGAAGAACGTGAGGAGCTCCAGAGGGCGCTCGACGACCAGAAGCAGATGTCGGCCGAGGTCGATTCGCTTCGCGCCGAGATGGAAGCGATGGAGCGCCTCCTGGAGGAAGCCGGCCAGGCGGATCCCGAGTTACGTCGTCAGATCGAGGAGCTGCAGGAAATGCTGCAGCAGATGACGGGCGATGATCTGCAAGATCGCATGGATCAGATGCAGGAAGCGCTCGATCAGGAGAATCTCGATCAGGCGAACCAGTCGCTCGAGGAGATGTCGGCCCAGCAGGAGGAGTTCCGCGATCGGCTCGAGGAAGCACTCGAGAAGTTCGAGCGCGCCGCTCTGGAGCAGGACTTCCGGGCGACGACCACGGAGGCTGAAGAGCTGGCTCGACAGGAGCAGGCCCTCGCCGACGCGCTCGAGCAGGAGGATCAGCCCGAGCTGAGGGCTCAGCAGCAGCAGGATCTAGCCGAGCAGGCCGAAGCCCTCGAACAGCGTATGGAGGAGCTTCAGGAGCGCCTTGCCGAACAGGGTGAGCAGCAGGCATCCGAGGGTGTTCAGGAAGCTCGTGAGCGAGCGGCGGAAGCGCGCCAGCAGATGCAGGAGTCTGCAGATCAGGCCGAACGTGGCGAAACGCAGGAGGCCGGTGAACAGGCGCAGGAGGCCGCCTCCGAGATGCAGCAGGCCGCTCAGGAGATGCAGGAGGCCATGCAGGAGATGGCCGAGCAACAGATGCAGGCGCAGCAGGACGCGCTCATGCGTACGGCCGACGACGCCCTCTCCCTCGCACGGAGGCAGAGTGAGCTCAGGGAACGCATGCGTGGTGCGAGTCAGGAACAGCTGTCCGCCATGAGGGCGGAGCAGGCCTCGATGCTCCAGGGCGTGCAAAACATCGCGGAGAACCTGCAGCTAGCGACCGAGGGGGCGATGGGCGCGAATCGCGACCTTTCCGCGCAGATGGGGCTGGCGATGGAGTCGCTCCAGAACACGGTCGAGTCCATGGAGAATCGGCGGGGTTCGGCTCCGTCCCCCACGGCTCAGGCCGAACAGGCGGTTGGCGATCTGAACCAGCTTGCACTCATGGCGATCGCGGGCGCAGAGCAGATGGGTCAGCAGGGGCAGGGCGAGGGTGGAGAAGAGATGGCCGAACAGCTGGAACAGCTGGCGCAGCAGCAGGGTGAGTTGATGAACCAGAGCACGCAGTTGATGCCGATGCAGCTGGGTGAGCAGACGATGCAGCAGCAGCTCGAACAGATGCAGCAGGGCCAGCAGTCCGTGGCCAGCGACCTTGGAGATCTGGCAGATGAGCCGGGCTCCGAGGAGTCGCTCGGCGATCTGGAAGAGCTGGCGCGTGAGGCCATGGCGCTGGCTCAGGAGTTCGAACAGGGTCGACTCACGCCCGAGACCGTGCAGCGCCAGGAGCGACTCTTCCATCGACTGCTCGACGCCGGGCGCTCACTCGAGCGCGAAGAGTTCTCGGAAGAGCGTGAGTCCGAGGAGCCAGGCGACTTCGAGCGGGGTCAGGTGCTTTCGCTGACCGGTGAACAGATGGGTGTTATGCCGTACGAGATCCCCGACGGGGAGCAACTCCAGCAGCTATCGCCCGCCGTTCGTCAGCTCGTTCTGGACTACTTCGAGCGTCTCAATCGGGCTCGCTCCGGGGGAGGTGGGTCGTGACGACTCCCGGTCGACTCCGGCCCATGGCCGAGACGCTCGCGCGTTCCGGGCCCCTCCTCGCGATCCTCGGCATGATGCTCGCCGCGAGCCCGACGGACGTGGCCGCCCAGGGGCGTATGCGCGGCACCGATGCGCAGCTCTTGAGAGAAGCCGCTGCTCGCGAATCCGAGGGTGACTTCGACGGAGCCGCCGAAGTGCTGGGTCAGCTCCTCGAGGCCAATCCCGCGTCTTCGGGTGGGCTCTTCGCGCTCGACAGGGTGCTCCACATGAAGGGTGATGTCGTGGCGATTCTTCCAGCAATCGATGCCTTCCTGGAGGAACAGCCGCGTTCATCGGGTGTGCGTGCGCTCAAGCTCCGGGTGTTGAGCGAGGTGGACTCGACGGACGCCGTACGTCGAGAGGCCGACGCCTGGCTGGCGGTCGATCCTGGTGAGGAAGTGCCGTACCGGGAGATCGCGCGGGTCTACGAGCAGACCTTCGGGACGGAAGATGCGCTCGACCTGTTGCGCGACGGACGCGAAGCGGTGGACACCGACGACGCCCTCGCCCTCGAGATCGCTGCGCTCCTCGCCGCGTCGGGCGATGTGGAGGGTGCGGCCGACGAGTGGGCACGCGCCGTGGGCCGTGATGCGGCTCAGGTTTCGACGGTAACGCGCGCTGTGATGGCACTGGAGGAGGAGTCGGATGTCGATCGGGCCGGTCGACGTCTGGTCGAGGTGCTCGGCAGCGCCGTCGAGGTCGACCGACGCCGGGCCGGGGCCCGTATCGCGCTCGATCTCGGACTGGAGCCCGAGGCGATGAGCATCTCCCGGGACGTGGCCGAAGATCTGGAAGGTCGCTCACGGAGCACCTTCCTCACCGACGTGGCGCGCCGTGCCCGAGACAACGAACTGGTCGAGGTCGCTGCCTGGGCCTACGACGAATTGGGGGGAGATGCTGCGAGTCCGGCAGAGCGCAGGCAGTTCGATCTGCGGATCGTGGACGTCTCACTCGCCGCCGGAGACACCATCGAGGCGCTCGAAGCCCAGCGTCGGATTGCCGCTTCATTTTCGCCCGGTTCGGTCGATCGACGAAGGGCGACGGCCCAGGTGATCCGCCTCGAAAGCACGCAGGCCGACTCCGATGAGCTCCGCGCGATGCTCGCGGACTTCCGAGAAACGTTCCCCAACGCTCCGGAACTCGACGACCTGGCTGCCGGGGTCGCGGGGGCACTCGTGTCGCGCGGAGACGCTCCCGGTGCGGCCGGGGTGCTGGAGGGGATCGAGGGCCCGAAGAGTTCGCTGGAACGGGCGTACCTCCTGTTGGGGACCGGAGCGGTCGCCGAGGGACGAGCCGCCCTCCTCTTCGCCCTTACCGGCTTGCCCCCCGTCGAGGCCACCCCGGTGATTCAGTTCGCGGGACTCCTCGGGCGAGTGTCGCCGCCTGCGGCGGAAGCGCTCGCTGCGGCCGGGGTCACGGCGCACGCCGGGCGGGGAGCCGAGGGCGCGGCAGGACTCGCGGATGTGGTGGACGACTTCGAGGAGACCGAGCGTGCGGCACTGTTGGCGGAGGCGGCCCGGATGGCCGCGGACAGCGGCGATGGGCGTCTTGCCGCGGAGATCCGGTCGCGCCTGGTGACGGATTACCCTGAGGCCTCCGAGTTCGGAGAGGCTGCCCTGTCTCTGGCGCGATACCACGCACGGACACCGCGCGGAAAGGAAGAAGCCGTTCGGTTGCTTGAAGACCTGATCGCCTCGCGCCCGAATGCGGCGGTTGTGCCCGACGCACGTGTCGAACTGGAACGTATTCGGGGGAGGGGGCGGTGATGCGCTTGCGAATGGTTCTGGTGCTCGTGGCGCTCGCGCTCGGAGCTCGACCGCTGGCAGCACAGTGGGTTCTCGTGCCGATGGATCGCGCCCAGGAAAATCACCTGCGCGCGTACGGGCTCACCTACTGGACGCTCGACCAGGAGGAAAAGGGCGAGTGGCTGCTCAACTACCGGGGCGGGTCGTTCCTGCTCCCGGATCTTCCCTCGATCCGACGCGAGGCTGCACTCCGCGGCGTCTCGATCGAGCCGATGGGGGCCGCCGCCGAAGCCCGCATGCGGGCGACGATCCTGGGGGCGAACATGGAAGCCGTTCCCCTGGAGCGTGCGCCGAAGGTCGCGATCTACACGCCGCCGAACTCGACGCCGTGGGATGACGCGGTGACGATGGCGCTCGAATACGCCGGCATCGAATACGAGACGATCTGGGACGATCAGGTGATCGAGGGGGGGCTCGCCGAGTACGAGTGGATCCACCTGCATCACGAGGACTTCACCGGTCAGTACTCCAAGTTCTTCTTGACGTACTCGGGCGCCCCGTGGCTCCAGGAGGAGGTCGCCCGAAACCAGGAAGTGGCTCGCTCCGGAGGCTTCGCCGACGTACCGGCGCTCAAGAAGCACGTGTCGCGCGCGATTCGGCAGTACGTCGAGGATGGTGGATTCCTCTTCGCGATGTGCTCGGCTACCGAGACGCTCGAACTCGCCCTCGCATCCGAGGACGTCGACATAGCGGCCGCGTACTCCGATGGGACACCGCCCGATCCGAATGCATCTGCCAAGATGAACTGGGACCTGGCCATGGCGTTTACAGGGGCTCAGGTGCAGGTGGCGCCATCCGTGAACTCGTTCTCGGACATCGACGGCCACCAGGTCAACACACCCTGGCGTCAGGAGCTGGGCGTGTACTCGCTCTTCGACTTCTCGGCGAAGTTCGATCCCGTACCGGCGATGCTCACGCAGAATCACGAATCTGTGCTGCCTGACTTCTACGGGCTGACCACATCGTTTCGAGAAGATCGGCTCAAGCCGGGCTCCATCGTCCTGGCGCAGGACGGACCGAATGCGAAGTACGTCCATGGAAGTCTGGGGGAAGGGACGTGGACGTACTTCGGTGGGCACGACCCTGAAGACGCCGAACACCAGATCGGTGATCCTCAGACGGATCTGGCGCTGCATCCCAATTCGCCGGGCTATCGACTGATCCTGAACAACGTGCTGTTCCCTGCGGCGAAGAAGAAGAAGCTCAAGACTTGAGTTCCGAGATCCCCGAGGGATTTCCGATCACGCTCCCGCGGGAAGCGCTCGCAGGACTGGACGGACTGGATCCGGACGATGCTCTGGTAGACGGGCAGCCTGGCTCGGGAGACGAATCGGGGTCCGACGACGCAGCCACTCGTCCTCTGACGCTCTCTGCTGAGGCGGCTTCACGGATTCGTGCCGAGATCGAACGCGCGGGTGGGCGCGAGGTCTGTTTCTTGGCGGATGTCGACGAGGGGCGCGTGGTGCGGGGGGCTCGAGCCGTGGCGCGCGGCAACTTCGATGCGGTGCTTGTCGCGGCGCGCGACGCAGATGTCGGCAGCGTGATGCTGCACAACCACCCGAGCGGCGTGTTGGAGCCCTCGCCCGCGGACATGAATGTGGCGGGCCACCTGTATGATCAGGGCATCGGGACGGCGATCGTGGACAACGCGGCCGAGCGGCTCTATGTGGTCGTCGAGCCCCCGCGCCCGCGTCGGCGTGTTCGGTTGGACCCTGATGCCCTCGACGCGGTTCTGGCTCCCGGCGGGCCGCTGGCCGAGAAGTACCCCGGCTACGAGGACCGCCCCGGGCAGCGAGCCATGCTCGCAGCGATCACGGAGCGCTTCAACGACGGCGGTATCGCGATCGTCGAGGCGGGCACGGGAACCGGAAAGTCTCTCGCGTACCTCGTGCCAGCGGTCCGCTGGGCGCTCGAAAATCAGGAGCGCACGGTCGTTTCGACCAACACGATCAACCTTCAGGAGCAGCTTGCGGGGAAAGATCTGCCGCTCGTTCAGGAGCTCATGGGCGAGGTGAAGTGGGCGCTGGTGAAGGGGCGGGGAAACTACGTCTCCGTCCGGCGTGCCCTGCTCGCGTCTGAGAGCCAGGCGTCTCTTTTCGAGGATGATCGCTCGAGCGAGATCCAGTCCATCCTGGAGTGGATCGAGACGACGGAGGACGGTTCGCTGTCGGATCTCACCTTCTCACCGGCCGAAGACACGTGGGAAGAAGTCCGGAGTGATGCCGACATCTGCCTGCGGGCGAAGTGTCCGTACTTCCAGGAGTGCTTCTATCAGCGCTCCCGGCGTCGGGCGGCGTCCGCAGAGATTCTGGTGGTCAACCACCATTTGCTCTTTACGGATCTGGCCGTGCGGAGGGCGACGGACAACTACACACAGTCGGCGGTGCTGCCCGCGTATCAGCGAGTGATTCTGGACGAGGCCCACAACGTCGAGGACGCGGCGACATCGCATATGGGCGTTCAAGTCACTCGACGTGGCCTCTACCGCGCCATGTCGAGGCTAGACCGGCGCGGACGTGGCATTCTGACCGCGATCCATGAAGCGGTCGGCGCCAGCGACGAGGGCGGTGAGCTTCGGGAGCGCGTCGAGAATCGGGTTCGACCGGCGCTGTCTCGTGCGCGCGCCGAGGTGGAGGGGCTCATCGAACGGCTCGAGCCCTTCGCCCCGCCCGGAGAGGGCGCCGTGCGGCTGGGCGAATCCGGCCAGTGTGAGCCGGCCCAGGACGAGGAAGTGGGTGAGCGGCTGAAGGGTTCGGTCAGCGCATTGGGCGCCCTGGAGCGAGAGATCGCCGAGTTGCGGGCGCGACTCGAGCTCACGGAGTCGCTCGCCGAAGTGCTGGAGGGCCGCATACTGGACCTGCGGTCCGTGGAGCGGAGGATTTCCGCGTCCGTTCACGGGCTGCGTCTGGTGCTGGCGCCGGGTGAGGAGGCGGCTGCTTTCGTCCGGTGGCTCGAGGCGAGGGGCACGGGGAAGCGTGCCAACCTGGTCATGGCAGCAGCCCCCATCGAGCTCGGAGGACTGCTGAGAGATTCGCTCTTCGCCCGTGCCGAGACATCCGTGCTGACCTCGGCCACGTTGACCACGCGCAAGCGATTCGACTTTCTGCGCGGACGACTCGGTATCTCGGTCCCGGAGTTGGAGCACTCTGATATCGAGGTTGATGTGAGTGAGGATATCGTGATGTCCCCCTTCGACTTCAAGACTCAGGCACTCCTGGCGATCCCCACGGATCTCCCTCCGACTGGGCCCGGGCAACAAGGCTTTGATGAAGCGACGACGGGCGTCCTCGCGGACTTTGCAGAGATCACCGATGGTGGCCTGTTCGCGCTCTTCACGTCGTACGGTGCACTCCGCCGAGTGGCTCGTGGACTCCGTGACGCCGGTCTGGACGGACGATGGCCGCTCTTCGTCCAGGGCGAGGCGGACAGGCACCGTCTTCTCGACCGCTTCGTGAGTAGTGGCCGGGGGATCCTCCTCGGCACGTCGTCGTTCTGGGAGGGCGTAGACGTACCCGGTGATCCCTTGCGGGGCCTCCTGATCCAGAAGCTGCCCTTCCGTGTGCCGACAGAGCCGATTACGGCGGCGCGCATGGAGGCGCTCCAGCGCCAGGGCATGGACCCTTTTCAGCACTTCATGCTCCCCCATGCGGCGCTTCGATTGAAGCAGGGCTTCGGGCGCCTGATTCGGGCTCGGACGGACCGTGGCGCCGTGCTCATCCTCGATGACCGGCTCCTGACCAAACGCTACGGACGCTATCTGCGGGAGTCGTTGCCCGACGCGCCGCTGGTGAAGGGCGCCTGGTCGGATGTAGAGCGTCGAGTTCGGGACTTCTACGAGGCCGTCTGAGGGCCTAGATTCAGCGACAGACGGGCGTTCTCGGCCCGACGCGCTACCACGAAACCGCGGAAGAATCGATGAATCGAATCATCGGCATGGGAATCGGAGTTCTCTACTTCGGACTGGCCTTTGGTGCTCTCACGAAGGCGAATGGCGGTTGGGCCACCGGATTCGAGGATATCGGCTTCTGGTGGACCGTGATCGCCGTGCTTCTCACGATCGCCGCGTTCGGCGCCCTGATTGGCACCTGGATCCACACGCAGCCGCAGGAAGACTGATTCCGCGCCTGACTTCAGAGTCAGCTCGCGGATCGAATAGAGCGAGAAGCCGTCCGACGTATGCGTCGGGCGGCTTTCTCATAACCCCCTCCTTCCGGACCGAATCATGACCGCTTTCCGACCTTCGAAGATCGTGTGCGTAGGGCGCAACTACGCCAAGCACGCTGCGGAGTTGGGCAACGACGTTCCCAGCGAACCTCTCATCTTCCTGAAGCCGCCCTCGTCGCTTGTCGCCGAGGGAGACGCTGTCGTGATGCCTGCAGGCGCCGGAAGGGTCGACTACGAGGGCGAGATAGGAGTTGTCATCGGGACGCGCGCACGGAACGTCTCGCGCGACGATGCCTGGAGCTACGTCGAAGCCATCGTCCCTGTGAATGACGTGACGGCGAGGGACCTTCAGTCCTCGGATGATCAGTGGACGAGAGCGAAGGGCTTCGACACGTTCTGCCCGGTCGGTACTCCGGTGCCCCTGGCGGATGTCGATCTTGCGTCCATGACGGTGACGACGCGGGTCAATGGCGAAGTCCGTCAGCACGGTCACATCTCGGACATGGTATTCGACGTGCCGGCAGTCATCGAGTACGTCACCGCGATCATGACGCTCGAGCCTGGAGACCTGATCGCCACGGGCACTCCGGACGGGATCGCCCCCCTCACCGCCGGTGACGTGGTCGAGATCGAGGTCTCGGGCGTTGGGACGGTGAGCAACCCCGTCGTCCACGGCTGATGCCTCGCCCGAACGAGCGCTTTCGGGCGCTCCCCCCTTATCCGTTGGCGGAGATGAAGGTGATCCGCCGCCGGATCGAGGCGGAGGGCGGGGATGTTATCGATCTCGGGGCAGGGGACGCCCCTCTCGATCCTCCGCAGGCAGTAATCGAGGCGCTTCAGGAGGCAGCGAGCACCCAGTCGAACTCGCGCTACGCGTTTCAGCTGGGCCTCCCAGCCTTTCGCGAGGCCATCGCGGCCTTCATGGAGCATCGCTTCGGCGTCACGGTCGACCCGTACACGGAAGTCTTGCCGCTCCTCGGCTCCAAGGACGGGATCGCTCATCTGCCGTTCGCGTATGTGGGCCCCGGCGATGCGGCGATCATGCCCGACCCCGGCTATCAGGCGTATCGGGGTCCGGTCATTCTGGCCGGGGCGGAGCCCCACATGGTGCCTCTGCGGCCGGAGAACGACTTCCTGATTCCGCTGGGTGACATCCCGGCAGACGTCGTCGAGCGGTCCCGGATCCTGTACCTGAACTACCCGAACAACCCGACGACGGCGACGGCTCCGGACGAGTATCTCGCCGAGTCGATCGAATTCTGCACTCGAAACGATGTCGTGCTGGCGTACGACAATGCGTACTCGGAGTTCGGCTTCGACGGGTACCGCCCCAGGAGCATTCTCGAGTTCGAGGGGGCGAAGGATGTCTCCCTCGAGTTCCACTCGCTCTCGAAGACGTACAACATGACGGGTTGGCGCCTGGGGTGGGCCGTAGGCGGGGCCGAGATGATTTCGGCGCTGTCCAGAGTCAAGACGTTCATGGACACAGGCCAGTATCTCGGGATTCAGGCCGCGGGCGTAGCCGCGCTCGAAAGCTGGTCTTCCTGGGTGCCATCGAACATCGACACCTTCCGACAGCGGCGTGATCAGGCGGTCTCGGCCTTCCGTGCGGCTGGCTTCGACGTCGATGTGCCGCGGGCAACCATGTACCTCTGGATTCCGGTCCCAAACGGGGAGCCGTCGGAGGCATTCGCACTGCGAGCGCTCGAAACCGAGGGCGTGATCGTGTTGCCGGGCGCGTCATTGGGCCAGGGAGGCGAAGGTTTCTTCCGCGTCGCGCTGACCGCGGATGGCGAGCGTCTCTCGGAAGCGGCACGACGCCTCGGCACCGTGGTCGCCTGAAGCTCTTCTTCGCGAGGAACCGCGCCCTGGGCGTGGTTTAGCAAAGCACATGGACGATCGGCCCGGCGACACCGACCTGAAACGGGACCGGGCATGGCATAACAGCCGAGGCCTGGGCTCGGGCCGTGTGCGTGTGTCCGCTTTTTCGGTGTCCATCGTTGCTCACGTCGTTGCGATCCTGCTGTACACCGCGGGAATGAGCGTCTTTGGGCCCGCGGGCTTAACGATCCCGTTCCGGTCCGACGATATCCCGGAGCAGGGCGTTGAGCTGATTCAGCTCATCGAGTTCGAAGAGGAGGATCCCGAGCGCCCGCAGGATCCCGACGAGATCGAATCTGCCGGGGCACCGTCCGAAGAGGTCCGACCACCGACGATCCCCGGCTCGATCACGGGGGAGTTGGTGCCCCTCGGTCCGACCGCGGCGGAGCGGCTTCGGCCCAACCTGGTCGATGCACGACTCTGGGCCGAGCCACCTCCCGAATTCTATGAACTCACTCTCCAGGAGCGAGAGGAGCTCCTGGCTTCGGCTCGTATCGTCGAGTGGTACGATTCGGTGGCGGCCGCCACCGCGGCGGAAGATCGCCTGACGGATTGGACCTTTCGCGACGGCAATGGAGGTCGATGGGGTGTCGCAGACGGGAAGATCTACCTCGGCGACTTCGCCATTCCGGTGCCGATCAACTTCGGTACACCGGTCGGCAAGCGAGACGAGTGGGCTCGGCGGACGTGGGAGTTCGAGGAGATCAATCGTCAGAGTCAGCAATTCCTCATCCAGCAGGCGTGGAAGGAGCGTTCGGCTGCCATCCGCCTCCGACGTGATCGCGAGCGGGCGGAGGCTCGTGGGGATACGCTCTCCATTCGCTGACGGTGGCCCCGAAGTCCCCGGATTCGTTCGCTTGAACAGCCCTCACGGTGGTTCCGCCGCGCTGCGGGCTACGCCATCTTACGGGCTCGTTTTGCGTCTGGGGTCCCGGTCCCGACGTGACGTCCCCGCCGACCCGTCCGTGCCGCAGCACAGGGAGTCCCCGTGAGTCAGGAGCTGCCACCGCGCCTGGATCCCCGTTCGATCGAGCCAGCCCGTTACCGGGCCTGGCAGGAGGGTGGGTACTTCCACGTCCCGGCCTCTGCCGTTCTTGAGGAGGGCCGTGATCCGTACGTGATCGTGATTCCGCCGCCGAACGTGACGGCGGCGCTGCACATGGGCCACGGGCTCAACAATACCGTGCAGGATGTGCTCATTCGCTGGCGTCGCATGCAGGGACGGGCCGCTCTGTGGGTTCCCGGAACGGACCATGCGGGCATCGCCACGCAGAACGTGGTCGAGCGGCAGCTCGCCGCAGAGGGCATCCATCGCGATGACCTCGGCCGCGAGAAGTTCGTCGAGCGCGTGTGGGACTTCGTAGGGGAGACCGGCGGGACGATCCTCGAGCAGCTCAAGGCGATCGGCGCGTCGTGTGACTGGGATCGCACGCGCTTCACGCTCGACGACGATCTTCGACAGGCTGTGCGCGAGGTCTTCGTGTCGCTGTACGAGAAGGATCTGGTGTATCGCGGCGAGTACATCATCAACTGGTGTCCGCGCTGCCTCACCGCTCTTTCGAACGAGGAAGCAGAGGGTGAGGAGACGCAGGGCCATCTCTGGCACCTGCGCTATCCGCTGCCTGAAGAGTCGTGGGGCGCAGCCGAAGCCTCCCGGGCCGCCGGTGCCGAGGCGATCGGCCAGCTAGACGACGGAACGTGGTACCTCACCGTGTCGACGACGCGCCCCGAAACGATGCTTGGCGATACGGGTGTGGCCGTCTATCCGGGAGATGACCGCTATGCCGGGCTCGTGGGCGCGAGCGTCCACCTTCCGCTCACGGGTCGGACGATTCCGATCGTCGCCGATCGCCACGTGGATCCGGACTTCGGGTCGGGGATGGTCAAGGTGACGCCTGCCCATGACAAGAACGATTTCGAGATCGCGGGCCGCACCGGGCTGGAACTCCTGGACGTCATGACCCCCGACGCCCGCATGTCGGAGGGTACTCCGGAGGCATTCCGAGGCCTCGACCGGGTGGAAGCCCGCAAAGCGGTACTCGCCGCGCTCGAGGCCGAAGGCTTCCTGGCCGGCACGGACGAGCATACCCATGCGGTACCGCACTGCTACCGGTGTCACACCGTGGTGGAGCCCCGCCTGTCCGAGCAGTGGTTCGTGAGCATGAAGCCGCTCGCCGAACCGGCGCTCGCGGCTTCGCGTGACGGCACGATCACCTTCACACCATCTCACTGGCAGCGTGTGTACGAGCACTGGATGGAGAACATCCAGGACTGGTGCATCTCACGTCAGCTCTGGTGGGGACACCGGATTCCGGTGTGGTACTGCGAGTGCGGTGAAGTGATCGTCGCACGCGAAGATCCCACGGCCTGCACCAGGTGCGGGAGTGCTGCGCTCGAACAGGACCCCGATGTGCTGGATACGTGGTTCAGTTCACAGCTCTGGCCATTCTCGGTGTTTGGCTGGCCCAAGCAGACGGATGACCTCAAGGCGTTCTACCCGGGGCACACCCTGGTGACTGCTCCCGAGATCCTCTTCTTCTGGGTCTCGCGGATGATCATGATGGGCTACGAGTTTCAGGGGGAGGCGCCGTTCACGCAGGTCTACCTCCACGGGACCGTGCGTGACATCAAGGGTCGGAAGATGTCGAAGTCGCTCGGCAACGGGATCGATCCGCTGGGCGTGGTCGAGGAGTTCGGCGCTGATGCCATGCGGTACACGATCATCAGCCAGTGCGCGGTGGGCACCGATATCAGCCTCGACCACGAGGATGTCGAAGCGGCCTTCGCGAATGGCCGGAACTTCGCGAACAAGATCTGGAACGCGGGCCGTTTTGCTCTCATGAGCCTCGGTGATGCTCCGGTGCGTCCGCTTGCGGAGGTGTCGGGCGACCTCGCACTCGAGGATCGGTGGATCCTGTCGCGGATGGCACGCGCCGCCGACGGCGCGACGCGTGGACTGGAGCGCTTTCGGCTACACGAGGTCGCGGAGGGTCTGTACCACTTCTTCTGGGGCGAGGTGTGCGACTGGTATCTCGAACTCGTGAAGAGTCGGTTGGCTGCAGACGCCGAACCCGCCACGAGAGAGGCGGCGCGAGCCACGCTGGTGGCTGTGCTCGACCACGCGTTCCGTCTGCTCCAGCCGATCGTGCCGTTCGTGACCTCGGAGCTGTGGGCACGTCTGCCGTGGCCCGAAGGAGAAGAGCGTCCCGAGGATCTGATCGTGGCTCCGTGGCCGGAAGGGCTGGAGTCGTGGATGGACGACGAGGCCGAGTCAGCGTTCGCCGCTTTTCAGAGCCTGATCGTGGAGACGCGGAGGCTGCGAAAGGAGTACGGCGTGGGCGAGGGGCAGAGGGTGGCGATCCACGTCGTGGGTGGTCCCGAGGGCTTCGGCCAGATGATTGCCCAACAGGGTGCCGTGATGGACCAGTTGGCTCGAGTCGACAGAGTGGAGACCACCGCTGGAGAGGGTGTCGGGGCGAACGGGGTTCTTCCCAACGGCGCAGAGCTCTTCCTCCCTCTCGAAGGGGTCATCGATGTGGCGCGCGAACGTACGCGCATGGAGGGCGAAATCGAGAAGCTGGAGGGGATGCTCAAGGGTGTGCGCGCGCGGCTCGGGAACGAGAAATTCGTTGCGAACGCTCCCGACGAAGTGGTCGCGAAGGCTAGAGAGAATGAGGCGCAGCTCGAAGATCAGTCGAGCAAGCTGCGCGAGAAGCTCGTCGGGTTGGGCGTCTGAAGCCGTTAGCCCGACTGCCTCAGGTGCGGACACGCCCGTGAACGCCGCCACGCCTCCTGTGAGCGCCCTGTTGGCCGGCGTGGCCATGGCGGTGCTTGCATCGTGTGCGCGGCAGGAGGCTCCTCCCGGGGGGCCTGAGGATCTGCGCCCTCCCGTGGTCGTTCGAACCGAACCAGAGACGTTCGCGACCGTGGAGGAACTCGACGAGGTACGGTTCGAGTTCGATGAACGCATCAGCGAGCGGGTCGGCGGCGGAGGGCTGAACAGTGCGATCAGCGTCTCTCCGCGTGGTGGGGACGTAAAGGTCGGCCACGGGCGGCGATCGCTCACCGTGCAGATGGAAGGTGGCTTCCAGCCGGGACTGGTGTACCGAATCACGCTCAATCCGGTGGTCTCCGACCTCTTCGGGAACCAGCTGCGCGACCCGTTCGAACTGATCCTTTCGACCGGGGGAGAGCCCGTTCCCAACACGCTCGCCGGAGAAGTGTGGGACCGGATCGACGGATCGGCGATGCCGAACGCGGTCGTCTACGCCACAGCCTCGGACGGGCTCGTCCATCAGGGCTCGACGGACCGGGACGGGATCTTCGCGCTTCGATACCTGCCCGCAGGGAGCTTCAATCTCACCGCTTTCGAAGATGCGAATCGGGACGGCGAGATCGACTCCACCGAGGTTCAAGGTGGGAGCAGCGCTACTCTGGCCATCGGTGATACCGTCCTGGTGGACATTCCGATTCTCGCCCCCGATACCGCGGCTGCGATCCTGGTGGAAGCGGAGGCGCTGGATTCTGTGACGGTGGTCCTCGAGTTCGACGACTACCTCGAGCCGTCCCTTTCTGCTCTTGAGGTGGACGTGCAGATCCGTACCGAAGAGGGCGCGGCGCCCGGCATCGTCGGTCGGTATCAGGAGGCGGCGTACGTGACCTTCTTCGAGGAGGTCACCGACTCATTCGCACGCCTTGATTCGCTCGACGCCGAAGAGGCCGGACGAGCCGCCGCCGCCGCCACTGCCGCTGCCGCCGCCGTGCCAGAAGACTCGGTCACCGTGGCACCCGGCGCCGTGGTCGCGCCGCCGGACACGGCCGTAATCGAGAGCCTCGGCACGGGTCGAGAAGCTTCGAATCAGCCGGGCCCGCCCCGTCGGGTGCCGCCTTCGAGGCTGACGCCGCTTCAGGGGTCAGCGCCAGGGCCCACACCCGATGGGCGACGGGTGCTTCCCGGGAAGCGCATCGTCGTGCTGCTGGACGCGCCGCTGCCATACGATGTCCCGTACGAGATCGACGTCACCGGTGTCACGAATATCAACGGCCTCACAGACGGCGGTGGCACAGTGGAATTCATACGGGTCACGCCGCCGCTCGATACCACGGCGGTCGATACGCTGGCGCTGGGGGATTCCTCACTGGTCACGGACGACTCGACCAATGTCGGTGACTCTGTGGCGCTCCCGGACACCGGTGGGGCGAGCCCCGCTCGCCCGTCGCCCGTGGAATCGCGATGAGCGATCCGAGGAGTTTGATCCCGGGCAT